>CAZLYE010000652.1:0-7046 GCA_964562865.1 uncultured Binatia bacterium (SeqCode)
GAGCGACTCGAGCCCCGGCTCGAGGGCGCTGACCAGCGGGCCTCCGATGAGGCGACCCAGCTCTGTGTGAAAAAACCTGAGCAGACGCCGCCCGTGTGGGGAGAAGTGCCGCTCTCCGATCGTCCGGCTGAGCGCGATACCGCTGGTAGCGCCGGCGTCGGACACCTGAAACAGCGACGTGAGCTGATGGTCGACGCGGGCCGGCCGCCGGAACTCGTCGAAGGCGATCGACCGGTACCACATGTCGTCGGGGACGAGCTTGCGACGCGTCCGCGTGATCAGCCGGCCGGGCATCTTCTCCAAGGCGCGAAAGATGGGGTCGGACGCGGGCCCATTGGCGCGGTGGTAGGCGAGCCACAGGTCGTGAACCCGGGCATCGCTGCTCGCGTCGTACGCCGTGACGACTCGGATGCCGCCCGGCCGAGCCCACGATCCCTCGCCGCCGGACGCGTGCGTGACCCCGAACAACCGAGACAGCCCCAGGTGCATGTGCCGCTGCCAGATCGCGGGATCGTTCCCCAGGTCGCGACACTCGCCTATGAGTCGGTAGGCGTCGCGAACGTCCTGCAGCCGTAGGGCGTCCGACTTGCTCATCGCCCGATTGCTTCCGGGTGGCCCGCGTGGGGGCGGAAGCGCGCGATCTCGTCGTCAGCGAACGCGAAGGTGTTGTCCTCGGGGGACATCCGGCCCTGGCAGGAGACCCTCCCTCAGCCCACCCTTTACCGTCAAGCTCCGTCTGACCGGGCGGTGGAGGACCTCGGATCCAACGGTCGCGCGGCGATGACCTGCGTCCGCAGTAGTACCTTGACGCCGCGGAGTGCCCGGCGTACAGGCGAAATCAGCGACCCTGCCGGGCCGCACACCGAAAGGAGTCCGTCATGGCTGCAGAGACGGGCATCACGAGCGGGGTGGCGGCGGGAAGCACGACCTCCGGCGCAGCGGAGGTCTACACCGAGGGCATCCGCGCCGGTCTCTTGGGCGCGGCCACGATCGCGGTCTGGTTCCTGATCCTGGACTCGATCGAGGGGCGCCCGCTCTACACGCCGAACCTGCTCGGGACCGTCCTCTTTCACGGCTCCGAAGGTCTGCCCGCGCCGCCGGCGGCATTGCCGCTGTCGTCCGAGACGGTCGTCAGTTTCACCTGGATCCACGTGCTGGCGTTCCTCCTGATCGGTGTGGGGGCGGCACGCCTGCTCGCCGTCGCCGAGCGCCATCCGAACGCCGGCTTCGGGATCGTTCTCCTCTTCGTCGTCGTGCAGTGCGGCTTCTTCGTCGCGTGCATGCTCTTCGCCGAGCCCGTGCTCCACGCGCTCGCGTGGCCGGCCGTTCTCGTCGGGAACCTCCTCGCAGCGGCGGTGATGGTTGCGTCCTTCCGGCGCGCCCATCCCCGACTCACGATCAGCCCGTGAGCGCCGCCGCCCGCGCGGCGCGCGCGAGGGCCGGGTAGGGTTCGAGGAGCCTGCCGAGGCGAGCCAGCTCGTCCAGGACCAGCCGGTCCGCCGTCCCGCCGACGAGCCGTCCCGCTTCCTTCACCGCGACATCCAGCTCGGCGAGGAGCGCCTGCAGGCACTTCCGGTTGTATCCCGCCCGCGCCGCCTGGAACGGCACGCCGTCCGCGAGCTCGACCGTGAGCGGACCCTTCGGGGCCTCCTCGAGCGCGAGCGCGTTCGCGACCGCGAAGCGGAGGTACGTCGCCGCGATCCGGCGGGCGAGGGGCGCGAGCGCCTCGCCGTCCGGCGCGACCTCACCCGGTGATTCGGCCGGCTCGCCGTCTGCACGCCGCTCGACGTCCTGGAGCCAGCGCCCGTGCGGGTGGGCCGGGTCGCCGACGATCGTCCGGCCGGTCGGGTCGCGGCGGATCTGATTCAACTGCCCGTAGAGCGCCAGGTCCGCGACCGTCGGCTCCGCGCCGCCGAGGAAGCGGTGCCGCGCGAAGAGCACGTCCAGGTCCGCCACCGTCCCGCGGAGGTCGTCGAGCAGGAAGCCGAGCGTCTCCTTCGTCGCGCCCATCGGCGGCAGGGTGGCGGTGATCCCCTGCGGGAAGATCTCCTTCGCGACGGCGAGCTCCACCTCGGGCGCCCCGCACGTCATGTCGGCGGCGATGATGGTCCGGTTCTGCTCCGCGTCGGACCCGTGGAGCCAGCGCGAGGCGAGCATCACGCGCACGATCCACTCGTCGGCCCAGTCCTCGAGGAGTGCGTCGAAGCCGCGCCGGCCCGGGTCTGCGGGACGGAGGGCGGGCGTCGGACACGCGGCCTCGAGCCGGCGCGTGATGTGCGTCGAGTCGTTCATCGCCTCGTCGCCGGGCGTGATGACGACGGGGACCATCGTCCGCCCGGTGCGCGCCTTCAGCACGCCCTCGCGGTTCCGGAGGTTCTCCCGCACCTCGATCACCGGGAGGCGCTTGAGACGCAGGTACATCCGGATCTTGTCCGAGTACGGGCTGTTCGACATCACGTAGAGCGTGTAGGCGTCCATCAGCGTACCTCACGAGCGAAGACGAGAGACGTCTGCGTCATGCCGGCCGCGACGTAGAAGCGGTGCGCGTCCGTCCGGGCCGAGGCCGACTCGAGCTCGAGGTACGCGCACCCGTGCTCGCGCGCCCACGTCCGCGCGGCGTCGAGCAGCGCGCGCCCGACGCCCGCGCTCCGCCGCGACGACGTCACGACCAGGTCCTCGAGCCAGCAACGGCGGCCGAAGCGCATCGAGCGGAAGAGCGCGTAGACCGACGCGAGGCCGACGACGCGTCCGTCGTCCACAGCGACCAGCACGTCGGCATCGGGGCTCGCGAGCGTGTCCCGGAAGCCGGCGGCCCCGCGCTCGACGGTGTAGCCAGCCGGGCGCCGGGCCGGCGGGTCGAACAGCTCCTCCAGCACACCGAGCACCGCCGCCTCGTCCTCCGCCATCGCGACGCGGACGCTCAGCACCGCGCGACCTCGCGGAACGCCTCCTCCGTCACCTCGAGCACGCGCGCCACATCGTCGTCGGTGAGCGCCGACGACAGGAACCAGTTGTGGTGCGGATGGAGGTAGACGCCGTGCGCGACGCACGCCGCCGCGAACGTCCGGCTGCGCTCGAACGATCCGCGGTCGGCGGCGAAGGTCATGAACGGGATCGCGGGCGGGCCCGTGTAGCGGATCTCCTGATGGTGCGCCGCGGCCTGGCGCTCGATGCCGTGGCGCAGCGTCGTGCCGATGCGCTCCATGTACGGGATGGCGCCGCTCGCCTCGAGCTCCTGGAGGCACGCGAGCGCCGCCGCCATCTCGACGCCGCTCGTCCAGTACGAGCCGGTGAAGAACACGCGCGTCGCGGCGTCGCGCAGCGCCTCGCGGCCGACGCAGGCGGCGATCGCGTAGCCGTTCCCGAGCGCCTTGCAGTAGCAGGAGAGGTCGGGCTGCACGCCGACGGCCTCGCCGGAGCCGCCGAGGTGGAGGCGGAAGCCGGCGCGCACGTCGTCGAGCACGAGCACCGCGCCGAGGCGGTCGCAGCGCTCGCGGAGGCCGCCGAGGAACCCCGGCGCCGGCATCTCCTGGTCGTGGAACGCGTCGTGGCGGAACGGGCTCACGACGATCCCGGCGACGTCGCCCTCATGGGCCGCGAGCGCGGCGTCGACGCTCGCGAGGTCGTTGTAGCGGTAGCCGACGACGTGCGCGCGGTCCTCGGGCGTCGTGCCCTCGGGGATCGGCGTGCACCATGCGTGCGTGCCGTGGTACGCCCCCTTCGCGGCCAGGATCTTCCGCCGGCCCGTCGCCGCGCGCGCCACCTCGGTCGCCCAGGTGCAGACGTCGGAGCCGTTCTTCGCGAACACCGTCCACGCCGCCCACGACGTGATGCCGACCAGGTGCTCCGCCAGATCCACCCAGGCGCGCGTCGGGCCGTTGAAGCAGCTCCCGTCCGCGGCCTGGCGGCGCGCGGCCTCGTCGACCCTCGGGTGGTTGTGGCCGAGGACGATCGGCCCGTAGGAGCACATGAGGTCGACGTACTGGTTGCCGTCGACGTCCCACACGTGCGCGCCCTTGCCGCGCGCGAAGAAGTACGGGTACGCGCCCGGCACGAGCATCGCGGGCGACTGGTGCCCGTAGATGCCGCCCGGCACGACGCGCTCGGCGCGGGCGAAGAGCGCCTCGGTCTTCCGGAAGCGGCCCGCCTCGCTAGCCACGACGCACGTGCTCGTCGAGGAACGCGTCCATCGCCTCGTTGGCGCGCTGGTTCGCCTCCCCGCGCCAGTCGATCTGGAAGGCGTGCGGCGTGTTCTCGAGGAGGAGCAGCGTGGCGCGCTTCCCCGCCGCGACGAGCGCATCGTGCATGCGGACGGACTCGCGGTACGAGACGATCGTGTCGGCCTTGCCGTGGATGAGCAGCACCGGCGCGGTCGCCTGCGCGGCGTGATGCACGGGCGAGGCGACGCGGACCCACGCGGGGTCGCTCCGCCGGGGGCCGAGGAGCTCGGCGGCGGGATCGATCCCGTCGGGGAACGGCCGCGCGCGCGCCAGGTCGTACGGCCCGTAGTGCAGCATGACCGCGCGGACGTTCTCCGAGACGTCGCGGAGCTCCGGCGGGACGTCGGCCGCGAGCTCCTGGATGCCGCGCGCGAGGTGCGCCGTGAGCGTGAGGTGGGCGCCCGCGGAGAGCCCGAGGAGCGCGATCCGCGTCGGGTCGATGCCCAGCTCCGCCGCGTGCGCGCGGACCCAGCGGAGCCCGTGGCGCACGTCGTGGACGGGCGCCGGGAAGCGGTGCGCCGGGGCGAGGCGGTAGGAGATCGACACGGTCGCGATGCCGCGGCGGGCGAAGTGGAGCGCATTCCCGGCCGCCTGGCTCGGGTCGCCGTGCATCCAGGCGCCGCCGTGCACCACGACGACGGCCGGGGCCGGCCCGTCGACCTTCCGCGCCCGGTAGTGGTCGAAGCGGAGAGGCACCCCGTCGACGTGGGCGAAGACGACGTCCTCGCGCAGCTCGTGGGTGTCCGAGGTGCGAGGAATGTGGGGGACTTGGCGCGGGAAGGCCATGGGCTGGGGAGTACCACTTCCGCCCCAGCGCTGGAACATCCGCCCGCTGCCGGCTACCGTGGGTGGAGGGAGCGGGCGGTGACGAGACCTCTGATCGGGATATCGAGCTACGGGCGGGCGGGGCAGCGGCAGACCTTCTCCCTCCCGTGCGAGTACGTGGACGTGGTCCGGCTGGCGGGCGGGGTGCCGCTCGTCCTCCCGGCCGTCGAGGGGGAGATCCCGGAGGCGCTCGAGGTGATCGACGCCCTCATCCTGCCCGGGGGCGGCGACGTCGACCCGGCCCACTACGGCGGCGTCCGGCACGAGGCGAACTACGGCATCTCGCCCGAGCGCGATGGCTTCGAGCTGGCGCTCGCGCGCGCCGCCCTCGCGCGCTCCGATCTCCCGATCCTCTGCATCTGCCGCGGGATGCAGCTCCTGAACGTCGCCCTCGGCGGCGACCTCGTGTCCCACATCCCGGATCACTACGGCGAGCAGGTCGCGCACCGGCACCCGGAGCTGAAGCCGGTCGTGCACCCCGTCCGGATCGACCCGCAGAGCCGCCTCGGCAGCATCCTCGGCGCGACCGACCTGACCGTCCACTCGGTCCACCATCAGGCGGTCGGCCGGCTCGGCACGGGCCTCCGCGCCGTCGCCTGGAGCCCCGACGGCGTCATCGAGGCCGTCGAGTCCGCGAACCACCGCTTCCTGATGGCCGTGCAGTGGCACCCCGAGCTCGGCGCCCTCGGCGACGAGCGCCAGCGCCGTCTCTTCGAGGCGCTCGTCGGCCGGAGCGAGGCGCCGCGCGCGCCGGCGCGCGCGGTCTCGTAGCGCGACGGGTCGGTCCGAGCGCGCGCCGCGGTGTGGGGTGCCCGCCGCGGCTCCCGCTCCTCGGCCGAGTGGCACACCGTCTCGACCGCGCACGGCGTGCGGCCTGCGTCGAAGGTCGCCGCGGCGGGCACCCCACGCGGCAGGCGCGGGTCGCTCAGTCGCCGGTGCGGTCGAGGCTCGCTAGCGCCGTCGCGCGCGGCACGGGCGGGAAGAGGTGGGCGGGCTCGTCGCCGCGGAGCACGCGCGCCAGGACGGGGAGCGAGCGCAGCACCAGCTCTGGGTCGCGGAGTAGCCGCTCCGGGGCGTCGAGCATGTTGAAGACGCGCATGAGGCCGCGGAAGACGACCGGGTCGACGCGCGTTGCGGGCAGTACGGCGTGGTCGACGAACCAGCCGAAGGCCTGCTCGGCGATACCGACGAGCCAGGCGCGCGGGCTCGTCAGCGTGAGCACGCGGCGGTCGCCGAGCGAGCGCCGATCGCCGGCGACCGCGGCCTCCCAGAATGGACGGAGCTCGTCCTCGCTCCGGCGGTCGAGGTGTCGCGCGGCGGCGCACGGGTCGTGCGGATGCCGCCCGAGCGCCTCGTCGAGCAGCGCCGCCTGGACGAGCGCCGACGGCGCGCCGCGGCCGTAGACCGGATTCGAGTGATAGGCGGCGTCGCCGATCGCGAAGAAGCCGGTCGCGAGCGGGAGCCCGCTCCGGTCGACGAAGCGACGGAGACGGTTCCGGAGCTGCCCCATGACGAGCACGGGCGTCGTGGGGCCCGCGATCGGCGTGGACGTCCGCTCCGCGCGCCAGGGTGCGATCGCCGGGAAGGCACGGATGAAGCGCTCGAAGCGGCCCGGCTGGGCGAGGTTCTTGAGGCGCGGCTCGTCCACGGGTGCGCCGACGGTGATCGAGAACGTCCGGTTGTCGCCGGGGAAGATCGCGAGCTTCACCCACTTGAGGTCGCCCGCGACGAGCCCCGTCGTGCCGCGCGGCGCCCGCCCGTGCCGGAGCCGGTAGAAGCGCGTGTAGTAGAAGATCCCGGTCTCGGCGCTCCGCTCCCGGGCCGGCGCGGCGCCGAGCGCAGCGAGCCATTCGGGCGCGCGCGACCGGCGGCCGCTCGCGTCGACCACGATCGCCGCGGGCACGACGGAGCCGTTCGCGAGCCGCACGCCCGTCACGCGCGGACGTCCGCCGTTGCGCCGCTCGCCGGTGAGTCCGGCGACGATCGCGTCCTCGCGCAGCT
>CAZLYE010000653.1:0-4018 GCA_964562865.1 uncultured Binatia bacterium (SeqCode)
GGTTTCCTGCCCGGGTTCCCCTCGACGAGCGCGCTTCCCGGCGCCCTCATCGCGCTGCAGAACGGCCGCGACCTCGACCGGAACGTCCCGGCCACGCCACCCCCGGCGCCCGACCACGCTACTCCGGCCCCGACGCGCGCAGCCCCGGCGATCACGCCCCCGCCACGAGCTCCCGCGCCGCCGGAGGCACCCGGTCCCTTCGTCGGTCCTCCGCTGCCCCCCGCCGGCGCCGTCGAGCCGACGCAGACGGCGCGAGCGGTCCCGACACCGCCGGTCGCCTCGGAGGCCCCCGCCGCCCCGCGAGCGGAATCGCGGCGCGCACCGGCCACGCGTCAGCCGCGCGCCGTCGTCGTACTCGACGCGGGCCACGGCGGTCGCGACCCCGGCGCGGAGGGCGTGGGCGGTGTCCTCGAGAAGGACGTGGTGCTCGAGATCACCCGGCTCGTCGCGCGGCGGCTCGCCGCCCGGCTTCCGGTCGACGTCATCATGACGCGCAGCGACGACTCATTCATCCCGATCGAGCGGCGCCTCGCCCTCCCCGGCGAAGGCGCCACCCTGTTCATCTCGCTTCACGCCAATGCGTGCACGGACCCCTCCGCGCGCGGTCTCGAGGTCTTTTTCGGCGGGGGCGCCATACGGAACGCAAGCACGCACGGCGGCGGGGGGCCGGCGGCCGTCCTCGGCCGCTACCTCAACCAGGCGCTCCAGGCCCGCATCGGGGGCGTCCGTGGACGGGCACGACCGGGTGACTTCGGCGTTCTCGTCCGCAACCCCGTCCCGAGCGCGCTGATCGAGATCGGATACCTCACCAACCCGGGGGAAGCCGTCCGGGCGCAGGACACGGCCTTCCACGAGCTCGTTGCCGACGCCGTGGTCGCCGCCGTCGGATCGTTCCTGCGCGCTTCCGCCCCTCCGCTCTGACCCGAGGTTTGACACTCCGTCCGACCACGGGCAAGGTTTAGAAAGCATGAAACTCGCCACCTACAGCGACGAGGAGCTCGTTCAGCTCGCCACGCGCATTCCGCGGCGGATCGCCCGGCGACTCAAGGAATTCTGCGTACGCAACGACGTACGCATGCAGGCCTTCGTACGCAGCGCCCTGGCCGAGAAGCTCGCCCGATCGCGCGGCACCGCACGTCAGCAGCGCTCGCACGCCTGACGAGGGTTCGGTCGAGCGGATCCGCTCCGGCTCCATCTCGCGCCCCCCGCCCCGGCCCGGAGGTACTAGCAAGGTACCTCCCTGTGGGGATGCTTCCTCACGTCCAGTGGGGATGCTTCCAGACAGGCATGCGTGAAAGCGCACCGCCGCGAGCCAGCCGCGACTCCCGAACATTCACCTCTGGGTCACGGCGCCCTCGCTAAGCAGATTTCGTTGGTGAAACGAGTTGCACTCCTCAGGCTCGCACGATAACTATACGCCAACGTACCGAGTCCCTTAGGGCCGGTGTGAGGGAGGAAAGATGGCAAGCGAAGGAGAGGTCTGGGTCCAGCTCGCGACGCGGATTCCGAAGCAGTTGCACCGCGAACTCAAGCTCTATTGCGTGAAGTCCGACGTGTCGGTCATGGACTTCGTGGTGAGCGCACTCCAGGACAAGCTGTCCCGCGAGTCCCGCGGCCGCGAGCGTCGGCGCGCTCGCGCCTGAAGGTCGTACGACGATGCGCCGCGGCCGCCCCGGCGAGGGGCGACCGCGGCGCGTCGCCGAGATCCGCCCGCGGATCGACACCGGTCCCGTCTCCGCGGAAGTCGCCCTGATTGGACGGCGTCCAGCCGATCCGTCCGTGGCCGGCACCGCCTTTGCAGCTCTCCGTGTCTGCTGCGTCTCCAGCGCGGCGCGACACGGAGGCTTCCCATCCTCGGCCGTCACGAATTTGACGCCGCGTCATCTCCCGCCTACGAGCGGTTGAGCCGCCGCGTACTTCTCGGTCGGCTGCGCCTGGCGATCCGTCTCGGCCTGCCCACGCTCCCGCTCGGCGCGCTGATGAACGTGATCTGGGCACCCGACCGCCTCGCCGCACGCCTCGCCGGGTTCGGGTTTCTCGCCGTCGCCTACGTCGTCATGCTCCGGATCACCCGCTGGTCCCGGCTCGTCCGACACCCGCGAGCCCTCGCAGGAGGGTTCATGCTCGTTCTCGGAGCGGGCGTCCTCTATCTGATCTCCCTCACACCGGGCGACCTCGACGTGCTCACCGGCCCCGTCACCTGCGTGATGATCGGCTCCACCCTCCTCTTCCCCTGGGGAGCACCCACGCAGCTCGTCATCTCGGGGACCATCGGCGCGGGATATGGCGCGTTCGTGTGGCCGCACGTTGCCGGCGGAAGCATGCGGGCGGTCAACATCGCGACGAGTCTCGCCGTGAGCGCGGCGCTCTCGGTCGTCGGCGCGCTCATCCTCGAGACGTCGAGGCGGACCGCCTTCGCAGAGCGTCAACGGGTCCGCGCGCTCGCCGTGCAGCGGCGCCGCCTGATCGAGATCGGCCGCGACCTCCGCAGCACGCTCGCCGCGGACCGCATCGCCCAGCAGTCGATCAGGCACGCGGAGCGCCTCATCCGGACCGACGTCGTCGTGCTGGCGGTGCGCGAGCACGGCGCCACGGTGTATCGCCTCGCCGCCGCGAGCAGCGATCCCCGCTTCCAGAACCTGATCGGCGTGGAGTTCAGCGACGAGTTCACGCGGAACCTCGTGCAGGGCTTCCCGCCGGCGGAGGTGCGCGAGGTGCCCGGTGCTCCGTTCGACGACGTCGTGATGTCGCGGGTGGCTCCGCTCGGCATCCGGCACGCGTTGATCGCGGCCGTCGGACCGCATCCGAGCCCCATCGGGTTCGTGGGCTGGGCGCGGAAGGCTGCCCAGCCCTTCACGCGAGGCGAGCGGCTGACGGCGGTCGGCATCGCCGACCAACTCTTCACGGCGCTCAGCGCTGCGCGCCTGTACGAGGATGCCGCGCACGCCAGCCGCCTCAAGTCCGAATTCGTGTCGACGATGTCGCATGAGCTCCGGACGCCGCTCAACGTCATCATGGGATACAACCAGATTCTCAACGAGACTCTTCCGCCGGACCCCGAGACCGTCCAAGCCCTCGACGCCGTCCGCCGGGCGAGCAACGAGCTCCTCGATCTCGTGGACGCAACGCTCGATCTCGGACGGATCGAGGCGGGGCGCGAGCGCGTACACGAGGAGACTGTCGCCGTCCGGGATCTCTTCGACGAGCTCGCGCGCGAGTTTGCGTCGGTCCCGCGCGCCGCCGGCGTCGCCCTCGTGTGGGACGCCGGGGAGCACCTGGTACTGACGGTCGACCGCCGGAAGCTGAAGACGGTGCTCAAGAACCTCGCCGGCAACGCGCTCAAGTTCACGCCGGCGGGCAGCGTCCGGGTGGAGTGCCGCCGCGCGGACGATCGCTGCCGCTTCCGGGTGATCGACACCGGCATCGGCATCCACCCCGAGGATCAGGCCGCGGTCTTCGAGATGTTCCGTCAGGCCGACAGCTCGGACAGCCGCCGGTACGGCGGGACGGGCCTCGGCCTCTACATCGTCCGGCAGCTGGGCCGTCTCCTGGCGGGCGAGGTTGCGCTCGAGAGCGCCCCGGGCCGGGGCTCCACCTTCACGGTGACGATCCCCCTCGGCGGGGTGGCCGGCGGCCGCCAGCGGTCCGCCGCCTAGGGCCGCAACCGTTCGCCGCGGGCCGTGTTCGACGGCCCGTGTGTCGGCGCACGACAGTGGGACGCGTCTGGGCGGCCGTCCTCCTCGGCTGCCTCCTCGAGGGCGTGGCCCGCGGGTTCGAGCCGCCGCTCCTGCCCCCGCCGGGCGTCGTCACGGAGTGCCATGACGACGTCCAGCTCTTCCAGAGCTTCGTCTCGGGTACCGTCGACTACTGCCGGGGCCACCTGCGTTACGTCCCGGGCGTGCTCGACTGTTACCAGGTGATCGACCGCGCGTGCTCCGTGTTCCTTCCCGCCAGCGCCGAGTGGACCGACACCTACTATCCGCGCGCCCGCATCCCCTTCCCCTGTCCCGTCGGCCCC
>CAZLYE010000654.1:0-12404 GCA_964562865.1 uncultured Binatia bacterium (SeqCode)
AAGAGCGCCGCCGGCTGGACCCCGAGCACGCGGTAGCCGTGGGCGACGCCGGGCGGAACGGCGACCACCAGCGGGCGGCGCTCGCCCATGTAGAGGACGTCCGTCCGGCCGCAGGTGGGTGATCCCTCGCGGAGGTCGAAGAGGACGGTCTGGGCCATGCCCGACGCGAAGAACCAGACGTCCCACTGCCGGCGGTGCCAGTGGAACGCCTTGATGACGCCCGGATACGCGACCGTGAAGGTGGTCTGCTTCACCTCCCGGAAGACCGGCTCGTCGTCGCGGATCACCTCCATCAGGAACCCGCGGTCGTCACCGTGCACGACGACCTGCTTCACCACGACGCCGTCGATCATATCTTCCCTCGCGCGGCGCGTGGCCGCCGTTTCGGCGCGGGGCGGGACGCACCGGGCTCGTGCGTCGCGGGGCCATCCGCACGATTGGCGCCGCTCTCGGCGACCAGATTCCCGGCGCGATGCAGCGACTCGAAGGTGCCGGCATCGGTCCACCAGCCGTCCAGCAGCTCGCACGCCAGCTCGCCCCGCTCGAGGTACCAGTTGTTCACGTCGGTGATCTCGAGCTCGCCCCGACCCGACGGGCGCAGCGTGCGGATGACGTCGAACACGCGCTCATCGTACAGGTAAATCCCCGTGACGGCATAGTGGCTCTTCGGCCGCGCGGGCTTCTCCTCGATCGAGACCACGCGGCCGTCCCGCAGTTCGGCCACCCCGAACCGCTCGGCGTCCACGACCTCCTTCAGGATGATGCGCGCACCGCGCGCCTGGCGCGCGAAGCGCTCGACGGCCCGAGCGATCGTCCCCTCGATCAGGTTGTCGCCCAGGATGACGCAGAGGCGATCGCCGTCGGCGAAGTGCTCCGCCAGCGAGAGCGCGGCGGCAATCCCGCCCTCCCCTTCCTGGTAGGTGTAATTGAGGTGCGCAAGGCCGAACTCGCGGCCGTTGCCGAGGAGACGGAGGAAGTCCCCGGCGTGCGGACCGCCCGTGACGAGCATGATGTCCGTGACGCCCGCAGTGATGAGCGCCTGGAGCGGGTAGAAGATCATCGGCCGGTCGAAGACCGGGAGGAGGTGCTTGTTCGTGATGCGCGTGAGCGGCAGGAGCCGCGTCCCGAGCCCGCCGGCGAGGATCACGCCCTTCATCTCAGTAGAAGCCTCCGCCCCCGCCGGGCCCGACGCCGGGCCGCCCGAGGCCGAGCCCAGTGATCGGCGCGAGGCCGATGAAGTTCTGGGTGCCCGGGCGGCCGAAGGAACCGAGGCCGATCAGGGTGAACTGGACGCGGAAGAGCCGCTCGTCGGGATTGAACTTGTCTGCGAGGCCGGCCTCCATCACCCAGCAGTTGCAGCGCGAGATGAGGCGGACGAGGTAGTCACGCTCGAGAAAGTGCGCTCCGATGGTCTCCTGCTGGCCGTTCGATCCCAAGACCGGGTTGTTGTTCTTATCGACGACCCCCGCGGGGGTGTAGGAGTAGCGCGAGAAGAACCCGAGCCCGACGTAGTCCCCGAGCCGGAGGTAGAGGCCGCCGTCGAGCTCGTTCAGCCCGGTGCTGCTGTTCAGCAGGTCCGACGCCGCCGACTGCGAACCCACTCCCTGGTTCACGTTCTTCTCGATGAAGGCGTAGCGCACGATCGCCGTCGTCGCGCTCTGGTAGTTCCGGAGAACGCTCGACGGTGCCCAGTTGGGCTCGTGGGCGACGATGGTGGTGCTGAGCCCGCGGACCGAGGACTGCTCCGCGCTCACGGTCGTATTGTAGGACATGCTCAGGTAGTCGAGCGGGCTCAGGCGGAGTCCGAGGTCGAAGTCGCTCTGGTGGCTGTTGCCGACCAGGTCCCGGGAGAGGTCGTAGCCGTGGAGGATGGACGCCCGGAGGAGCTCCCGCGACGGGCCGCTCGGCGTCTCCTTGGGCGGCGGACCCTCGGGGAGCGGCCGGGGTGGACCGACGAAGTCCGGCAGCAGCTCGGACGCGGCGGGCTCCGTTGCCTCGGGAGCCGGGGCGGGCGGCGGCGGCGCGCCGGGGGTGCGCGCGGCCGTCTCGGCGGGCGTCGGCCCGCGGGCGAGGAGCCGCGTCGTGAGTCCGTAGGACACGAAGTTCCGCCGGTTGATGGCGTCCCGCTCGTCGAACAGGTACCCCTCGCTGAAGAGCAGGGCATTCTGGCCTTTGCGTGTGCACTTGGGGCTCGCGTTCACGTCCCCCCCGCCAGGGACATGGGTGCACTCCTCGAACATCGGCCGTCCGACCTGCGGCACGTAGAGATACTGCACCTCGGGCTCGATGCTGTGACGGAGCTTCTCGAGGCCGAGGTGGCGGAAGGTGAAGACGCGGGCGAACTCGGTTCCGGCGCGTCCCTGGACCTCGGCCAGCTCCCGGGTGTGGTTGGCGTCGAGGTCAGGGAGCTGCGGCGCGGTCTGGAAGCGTGCAGGGGTTCCGTTCTTCGGGACCGCCACCCCGACCTGCTTCGTCGACGTCAGGGTGTACGCGGTCTCCCGGACCTGCCCGGTGACCGAGCCGTTGATGAGTCGTCCGAGGTTGAAGGGCAGGAAGAGGTCGACGGGGAGGTCGCCCCTCACGCCGTCGTAGCCGTTCTCCCGCTGGTAATCGATCGCCTGCCCGTCGACGTGCGCGACGACGCGATCCCCGAGCAGCGGGAGCGAATGCTCCACGTCCACCCGCGGCAGCTTCTGGAGCGCCAGGGGCTGCGGGTCGATCAGGTCCTGATAGTACGCGGTCTCCACGTCCACGAGCCCGTCGCCCCAGCCCTTGTACACGCCCGTCCGCGAGGTGGTGTAGCGCGTCGTGCGGAGCGTCAGGTCGCTCAGCGTCGAGAACGAGAAGGAGTTCATCTCGCGGAGGAAGAGGTCGTCGCTGACGGCGAACAGGTCGAGATAGAACTGGCCCCCTCCGTAGAACGGCGAGACGTGGTGCCCGGCGAAGGCGAAGCGGTTCTCGGGGATGACGATGGTCTCGCCCGACGGTTGGATCGTGCCGAGCGTGCGGCCCCGGATCGCCTCGTTGTAGTACGCGCCCGTGAACTCCCCGTGGGAGTCGCGCGAGAGCATGTAGCGGTACTCGCCTATGATCCCGATCCGGGCCGCCGTCTCGACGTCGAGCGCGACCGTCGCATCGGTGCTCTTGCTGATGGCCCAGAAGAACGGCTGCTCGTACTGGAAGCCCCGGCGGTTTGAGTACCCGAGGCGCGGGAACAGGAAGCCGCTCTGGCGCTGCGTGTTGGCGGGGAAGATGAGGTAGGGGAAGTAGAGCACGGGGATGTCCTTCACGCGCAGGATCGCGTTCCGGACGGTCCCGACGCCGCGTATGTTCACGTCGCTCTGCTGGCCGCCGATGCTCCACGAGGGCTTGTCGAGCCCCCCGCACCGGCAGCTCGTGAACAGCGGGTCCGCGGCGGAGTACTGCGGCCCCCCCTGCTTGTCGATCCGGCCCGCCTTCAGCACGTACTCGCTCGCGCGCATGTCCGCCGTGGCGGCCTCGACCCATCCCGACTCGTCCTCGAGGTTCAGGTGCGCGAAGTCGCCTTCGACCGTCGCCTCCGGATCGGTGAGGACGACGTGGCCGCGCGCCTCGACGATGGCGTTCGTCCGGTCGTAGACCACCTCGTCAGCCGTGAGCGTCGTATCCTCGCGCGTGAGCGTGACGCTGCCCCGCGCCGTCAGGGTGTTGGTCTCCTGGTCGTAGGAGAGCGATTCGGCGTCGACCGCGACCTCGTGCGAGCCGGTGGGCTTCGGCCGCACGACCCGGCGTCGTCCGCCCTGGACGCCGGCGGCGGTCACCGTGGCGGGCCGGGTCTTCGCGCGCAGCTCCATCCGGATCTCCCCGAGCGCGGACGGCCGCGACACGGAGTACGTGACCGGCTGGCGAACGAACACCGTGACGGTCGTACCACCGGTCTCCGGAAAGAGGCGGACCGCGCTCACGACAGGGTCGGATACGTCGATCGCGGCCGGGCGCGACACCGCGAACCCGCGCAGGAAGACCGTCAGCTCGCCGGTGAACGTCTCACCGACGCTCGCCGGTCCCTGTGGCGCGGCGGCCGGCTTCGCCCCCGGCGTCCGATCCTCGATCACCACGTCGGGAACGCTCTCGACGGTCACGGTCGTCAGCGGCGGCGGCCCGGAGAGCACGCGCACTTCAGCGCCCCACCCGGGCGTGCCGGCGACCGCGACCAGGGTGATGCCGAGGGCGAGGCCGGTCGCCCTCCGCGCCACCCGCCCGGCCGTCATGCGCCCGCTTCTGTACCACCCGGCCCCGGAGGGTTCCAGGGCTCGAAGAGGGTTTCGGTGTCACCGCGGCGCTCGAGCTCCGCGTACGCTTCGCCGACGAGAAAGAGGGAGCCGGTCACGAGGACCGCCGCGTCCGGTCCGGCGCGCCCGATCGCGAGGTCGAGCGCCGCCCGCGGGTCGTCCACCGCGTCCACCGCGATCCGGCCGGCGACGGCGCCGGCGACGCGTTCGGGGGCCGCGCCCCGGCGCCCCACGCGCGTCACCACCACGCGCCGGATGCGCGGGACGAGCGGGGCGAGCATCGCCGTCCAGTCCTTGTCCGCCATCACCGCGAACACGAGATCGACGGGCCGGCCACCCACCACCCCCGGCAGCTCGCGCACCAGGGTGGCGATCCCGTCGGGGTTGTGCGCCCCGTCGAGCACGACCAGCGGACGCTGCCGGACGACGGCGAGCCGCCCCGGCCAGCGCACCGCCGCGAGCCCGTCCCGCACCGCCGCCGGCGGGCACGGGAACCGCTCGCGCACGCTCGCGAGGGTGAGGAGCGCGACGCTCGCGTTCTCCCGCTGGAAGCTCCCGCGGAGCCCGAGGCGGAGGCCGTCCCACCGCACGCCGGGGGCGCGGAACGAGAGCGCGCCGGCCTCCTCCTCCAGCCGGCCGTCGACGCCGGCGCGCGCCACGGGCGCGCCGACGGCGGCGGCGCGCGCGGCGATCACCCGCTCCGCCTCCGGCGGTACCGCGCCGAGCGCGAGCGGCACCCCGGGCTTGAGGATGCCGGCCTTCTCCCCGGCGATCGCCGCCAGGTCGTGGCCGAGGTACTCCACGTGGTCGATCCCGATCGAGGTGATCGCCGTCGCCGCCGGATGGACGAGGTTCGTCGCGTCGAGCCGGCCGCCGAGCCCCACCTCGATGACCCCGACGTCGATCCCGACCTTGGCGAACCACTCGAAGGCGATGAGCGTGGCGAACTCGAAGTGCGTGAGCGCGATGCCCGCCGCGCCGAGGTCCGCGCGCAGCGTCGCCACGAGATCGACCACGCTCGCGCGCGGGATCGTGCGACCCCCGACGCGGATCCGCTCCGTGAAGTCGACGAGGTGCGGCGAGGTGTAGAGGCCGGTCCGATGACCCGCGGCCCCGAGGACGGCGTCGAGCATCGCCGCGGTCGATCCCTTGCCGTTCGTGCCGGCCACGTGGAGCGCCGGCCACCGCGCCTCGGGGTGTCCCCGTCGGGCGAGCGCCGTCCGCATGCGGTCGAGCTTCAGGTCCCACCCGGCCGACACCTCGAGGCCGGAGAGCCAGGCGATCGTCTCCTCGTACGCCGGCGTCCGCTCGTCGCGCGGTCGGCGCCCTGCGCTCACGCGGCTATCCCGTGCGCGCCGGACTCGCAGCGCGCATCGCCCGCCGCAGTCCGCCGACGAAGGTCGCGACGCGCGCCGGCGCGCCCCGCTGGTCGCCCTCCTCGCCGAGACGCGCGAGTGCGCTGCCCACGATGACGGCGTCGGCGAAGCCGGCGAGCCACGCCGCCTGCTCGGCACGGCTCACGCCGAACCCGACCCCGACCGGGAGCGACGTCACGGTCCGGACTCGGCGCACGAGCTCGGGCAGCTCGGGCGGCAGCTCGGCCCGCGCGCCGGTCGTCCCGAGCACCGAGACGAAGTAGAGGAACCCGCTCGCCGTCCGCGCGATCGTGCGCATCCGCGCCGTCGGCGTGGTGGGCGCGAGGAGCGCGATCAGGTCGAGGCCGGCGCCCGCAGCCGCGGCCCGGAGGTCGCCCGCCTCCTCCGGCGGGAGGTCGACGCAGAGGAAGCCGTCGGCGCCGGCCGACGCCGCGTCCGCGGCGATGCGCGCGACCCCGTAGCGGAAGAAGGGGTTGTAGTAGCCGAAGAGCACGATCGGCTGCGTGATCTCGCGGCGGAGGTCGACGACCAGCTCGAGCACGCGCGGGAGGGTCGTGCCGGCCGCGAGCGCACGCGCGGCGGAGCGCTGAAGGACCGGGCCGTCTGCCATCGGGTCGGAGAACGGCACGCCGAGCTCGATCACGTCGGCGCCCTCCGCGACCGCCGCGCGAACGAGGTCGCGCGTCGTCGCGAGGTCGGGATCGCCGGCCGTGAAGTATGGCACGAGCGCCACCTCGCCGCGTGCGCGGAGCGCCGCGAACGTCGGGCCGATGCGACTCACGTGAGCCGGACCCCGAGGTAGTCGGCGACCGTCCCCATGTCCTTGTCGCCGCGGCCCGAGAGGTTGACGAGGAGTATCCGCTTGCGATCGAGGCGCGGCGCGAGACGGATCGCGTGCGCCACGGCGTGCGCGCTCTCGAGGGCGGGGATGATGCCCTCCGTCGCGGTGAGGAGACGGAGGGCCTCGACGGCCTCGTCGTCCGTCACGGTCACGTACGTCGCCCGTCCGGTGTCGCGGAGCCACGCGTGCTCCGGACCCACGCCGGGGTAGTCGAGGCCCGCGGAGATCGAGTGCGCGTTGCGGATCTGCCCGGTCTCGTCCTGCAGGAGGTACGTCTTGTTGCCGTGGAGCACGCCCACCTGCCCGGCGGAGAGCGACGCCGCGTGCGCCCCGCTCTCGAGGCCGTGGCCCGCCGCCTCGACGCCGATCAGCTCGACGCGTCGATCCGCCCGAAAGGCGTGGAAGAGGCCCATCGCGTTGCTCCCGCCGCCCACGCACGCGATGCAGGCGTCCGGGAGCCGGCCGCACGCCCGGAGGATCTGCCGCCGTGCCTCCTCCCCGATGACGGCCTGGAAGTCCCGCACCATCGCCGGATAGGGATGCGGGCCGGCGACCGAGCCGATCACGTAGAACGTGTCGGGCACCGTCGCGATCCAGTCGCGGAGCGCCTCGTTCATCGCGTCCTTGAGCGTGCGGCTGCCCCCCTCGACGACGTGCACCGTCGCCCCGAGGAGCTTCATGCGGAAGACGTTCAGGCTCTGGCGCCGGACGTCCTCCGCACCCATGAAGATCTCGCACCGCATCCCGAAGAGCGCCGCCACGGTGGCGGTCGCGACGCCGTGCTGCCCGGCGCCCGTCTCCGCGATGAGGCGGGTCTTCCCGAGCCGGCGGGCGAGCAGCGCCTGCCCGATCGTGTTGTTGATCTTGTGCGCGCCCGTGTGGAGGAGGTCCTCGCGCTTGAGCCAGATGCGCGCGCCGCCGAGGCGGCGGGAGAGGTGGGCCGCCTGGTAGAGCGGCGTCGGCCGGCCGGCGTAGTCGCGCAGCCAGCCGGCGAGCTCGCGCCGGAACGCCGGGTCGCGCCGGACGCGCGCGTACGCGCGCTCGAGCTCGATGAGCGCCGGCATGAGCGTCTCCGACACGTAGCGCCCGCCGTACTGGCCGAAGTGGCCGCCGGCGTCCGGGAGCGTCCTAGGCTGTCTTCGCGCGGCGGATGAACTCTTCGAGCCTCGCATGGTCCTTCCTTCCCGGGCGTTCCTCGACACCCGACGCCACGTCGACGGCGAACGGGCGCAGCGCGCGCACGACGTCGGCCACCGTCTCTGGGCGGAGCCCACCCGCGACGAAGAGGCGCGCGGCCGGTAGCCCGGCGGCGGCCTCCGGGTCGAGCGCGACCCCGGTCCCCCCGGCCCGGCCGGGGACCCAGCTGTCGACGAGCAGGTAGTCGGTGGCGTAGCGGCGCGCTAGCGCCGCGAGGTCCACGCCCGGCCGCGCCCGGATCGCCTTGATCGTCCGCCAGGCCCAGCCGCGGCAGTACTCCGGCTCCTCGTCGCCGTGGAACTGGAGCGCGGCGAGGCCGATCGCGGCGGCCACGTCCTCGACCCGTGCACGCGGCGCATCGACGAAGACGCCCACCAGCGCCGCCCCGGGCACCGCGCTCGCGACCTCGCGCGCGGCCTCCAGCGTGACGGCGCGCGGGCTCGCGGCGTGGAAGTTGAGCCCGACGAAGTCTGCGCCGGCGGCGACTGCCGCGCGCGCGTCGGCGGGGGTGCAGACGCCGCAGATCTTGACCTTCACGGGCATCGGAGCCACTCCGCGAGCGCCGCGCCGGGGTCGGGGCGGTCCATGAACGCCTCGCCGACGAGCACGGCGCGCGCGCCGGCGCGCACCATCCGCGCCACGTCCGCCGCCGAGCGGATGCCGCTCTCCGCGACCAGCAGCGCGCCGGCTGGGGCGCGCGGCGCCAGCCGCTCCGTCGTCTCGAGGGCGACCTGGAACGTGGCGAGGTCGCGATTGTTCACGCCGACGAGCGTCGCACCCAGCGCTGCCGCCACGTCCATCTCCGCTTCGGTGTGGACCTCGACCAGCACGTCGAGGCCGGCCTCCCCGGCGGCGGCGACGATCTCGCGCCCCTGCGAGGCGGCCACCGCGGCGACGATCAGCAGCACGCAGTCCGCGCCCCACGCGCGGGCCTCGTCCACCTGGTACGCGTCGATCAGGAAGTCCTTCCGGAGGCACGGGAGGCCGGACCGCTCCCGCGCCGTCGCGAGGTCCTCGAGCCTGCCGCCGAAGAACGGCTCGTCGGTCAGGACGGAGAGCGCCGCGGCGCCGGCTGCCGCGTAGCCCCGGGCGATCGCCGCCACGTCGTACGACGCCCGGATCGTCCCGCGCGAGGGCGAGGCGCGCTTCAGCTCGGCGATCACCGCCGGCGCCGGACGCGCGGCGAGCGCCGCGCGGAAGCCGTGTCGCGGCGCGCGGTGGAGCGGCCGGTCGCGGAGCTGGGCCACGGGGATGGCCGCGCGGCGCGCCGCGACCTCGTCGCGCTTGCGGGCGAGGATGTCGTCGAGGATCACCCCACGCTCCCGGCGCCGGCGTGCGCCCCCGTGAAGTCGACGAGACGGGCGAGCAGCGACGCCGCGGCGCCGCGGTCGATCGCCGCCGCGGCGAGCCGGACGCCGTCGGGCAGGTCCGCGGCGGCGCCCGCCACGACCAGCGCCGCCCCGGCGTTCAGGCAGACGATGTCGCGCGCGGGCCCCGACTCGCCCGCGAGGACCGCGCGCGTCCGGATGGCGGCGTCGCCGAGCGAGACGACGCGGAGGGCGCTCACGGGCGCGACGGCGAGGCCGGCGTCCGTGGCCCGGACCGTGCGCCGCCGGACGGTGCCGTCGGCCAGCTCGGCGACCAGGCTCTCGCCCTCGAGCCCGAGCTCGTCGAGGCCGCCCTGCCCGTGCACGACCCACGCTCGCTCGGCGCCGAGCCGCCGGAGGACCTCGGCCACCGGCTCCACCCACCGCGGCTCGGCGACGCCAATCACCTGCCGGCGCACGCCGGCGGGGTTCGCGAGCGGACCGAGTAGGTTGAAGATCGTGCGGATGCCGATCTCGCGACGCGGCGCCGCGGCCTGGCGGAGCGCGGGTTGGAGCGCGGGCGCGTAGAGGAACGCGAAGCCGACCGTCCGGAGGCAGGCCGAGAGCGCCGGCGGCGGGAGCTCGAGCGTCACCCCGAGCGCCTCGAGCACGTCGGCGCCCCCGACCGCGCCGGACACCGCGCGGTTCCCGTGCTTCGCGACCGGCACGCCGGCGGCGGCCGCGACCAGCCCGGCGGCGGTGGAGACGTTCAGGGTACCGGCGCCGTCGCCGCCGGTGCCGCACGTGTCGATCGCGCCGGAGGGGACGTCCGGGATCCGGACGGCGTGTGCGCGGAGCACCCGCGCGGCACCGGCGAGCTCAGCCGTCGTCTCGCCCCGCATGCGGAGCGCCACGAGGAAGCCGGCGATCTCCGCGGCGCTCGCGCCGCCCGTGAGGATCGTCTCGACCGCCCGGGCCGTCTCGTCCTCCGAGAGCTCGTGGCCGTCGACGATCCGCCGGATGGTCTCCCGGAGCGGCACGGGACCCTTCAGGCGGCCCGCGCCGGGCCGTGCCCGGCGTCGAGCCGCGCGAGGAAGTTCGCGAGGAGCCGCTTGCCCTCGAGGGTGAGGATCGACTCGGGGTGGAACTGCACGCCCTCGACGAAGGAGCGGCGGTGCCGGACGCCCATGATCTCGCCCTCGGCCGTCCACGCCGTGCGCTCGAGCTCCGCGGGGAGCGTCGCCGGGTCGATGACGAGCGAGTGATAGCGGGTGGCGTCGAACGGATCGGGCAGGCCGGCGAACACGCCCCGTCCGTCGTGGTGAATGGGCGACGTCTTGCCGTGCATGATCCGCGGTGCGCGGACGATCGCCCCGCCGAACGCCGCGCCGATCGCCTGGTGGCCGAGGCAGACACCGAGGATCGGGATCTCGCCTGTGAAGCGCTGGATCAGCGGCACCGACACGCCGGCCTCGCGCGGCGTGCACGGCCCGGGCGAGATGACGACGGCGTCCGGACGCATCGCCGCGATCTCGTCGAGCGACACCGCGTCGTTCCGCCGCACGTCGACCGCGCCGCCGAGCTCCCCGAGATACTGCACGAGGTTGTAGGTGAAGGAGTCGTAGTTGTCGATCATGAGGAGCCGCTTCGCCATCAGAGCGCCTCCGCCAAACGGACCGCCTGGATCATCGCGCGCGCCTTGTTCACGCACTCGCGGTGCTCCGCCTCGGGGTCCGAGTCCGCGACGATGCCCGCGCCGGCCTGGATGTAGACGCGGCCGCCGCGACAGAGAACGAAGCGGATCGTGATCGCGGTGTCCATCGCGCCGGTGAACGCGAAGTAGCCGACCGCGCCGCCGTAGACGCCGCGGCGGACCGGCTCGAGCTCCTCGATGATCTCCATCGCCCGGATCTTCGGCGCGCCGGTGAGCGTCCCGGCCGGGAAGGTCGCGCGGAAGGCATCGAAGCAGTCCCTCCCCGGGGCGAGCTCGCCCCGGACGTTCGAGACGAGGTGCATCACGTGCGAGTAGCGCTCGATGACGAAGCGCTCGGTCACCGCGACGGCGCCGGTGCGGGCGACGCGGCCGACGTCGTTCCGTCCGAGGTCGAGCAGCATCACGTGCTCCGCCAGCTCCTTCGGGTCGGCGGCCAGCTCCGCGGCGAGCGTGGCATCCTCGCGCTCGACGGTGCCCCGCGGGCGCGTGCCCGCGATCGGCCGCACGGTGATCTCCCCGTCCTCGACCCGCACCATCACCTCGGGCGACGCGCCGGCGAGCGCGTGGTCGCCGAGCGCGAGGAAGAACATGTAGGGTGACGGGTTCACCGTCCGGAGGCAGCGGTAGACGTTGAAGGGCGGCGTCGCGAGCGGGAGCTCGAAGCGCTGCGCGAGCACCACCTGGATGACGTCGCCCGCGCGGATGTACTCCTTCGCGCGCGCGACGATCTTCTCGTAGGCCTCCTGCGTGACGTTCGTCGTGATCTCGCCCGGGACCGCCTCGACGCGCGCCGGCTCGACGGGCGCCGCAGCGAGGCGGGCAACGACCGCGTCGATCCGCGCCACTGCGGCGTCGTACGCCGCCTCCGGCGACGCGCCGTTCCGCAGGTCGGCGTGGGAGACCACCTTGATCTTCTGCACCACGTTGTCGAACACGACGAGCGTCTCGGCAAGGAGCAGGCACGCGTCGGGCAGCCCGAGGTCGTCCACGGCGCGCGTCGGCAGCCGCTCGAAGCTCCGGACCATGTCGTACCCGATGTGCCCGACGGCACCACCCGCGAAGCGCGGCAGCCCGGGGACGGGGACGGGCCGGTACTCCGCGAGGATCGCCCGCACCGCCTCGAGGGGGTCCTCGACGGTGCGGCGCACCGGCGCCTCACCCGGCGTCTCGATCTCGAGCGTCTTCCCGCGGACCCGGACGACGCGCGCCGGCTCGGTGCCGAGGAAGCTGTAGCGCCCCCACTTCTCGCCGCCCTCGACGCTCTCGAGGAGGAAGCCGTACGGGCCGCGATGTATCTTGAGGAAGGCGGAGACCGGTGTCTCGAGGTCGGCCAGGATCTCGCGGCAGACCGGCACGACGTTTCCCCGGCGCGCGAGCCCGCGCATTTCGGCCCGCGCGGGCCACGTGGCGCCCGCGCGCGGCGCGCGCGCCGCCGTGGTCATTCCGACGCCACGAAGGCGTGCGCCACGCCCTCGTGCTCGCGCAGCCGGCGCATCATCTCGCCCGCCTGCTCCGCGCTGGTGAAGCGGCCCACCTGGACGCGGTACCACGTATCGCCGTCGCGGAGGACGCGGACGAGCGTCGCATCGTAGCCACGACCGCGGAGCTGCCGCAGCAGGCCGTCGGCCTCCTCGCGGTCCCGGGTCGGGTTCGCGAGCACCGTCCAGCCGCCGCCCAGCGGATGCGGAGGGAGCGTCG
>CAZLYE010000655.1:0-10543 GCA_964562865.1 uncultured Binatia bacterium (SeqCode)
TGATGGACGCGCTCAAGGCGAGCCTCTCGCGCGCGGGCCGCCGCGCCGAGCGGAGGCCGCCGGCGCCCCCGGAGGCCGAGACGGCCGGCAAGCGACGCCCTGCCGCCGTCGCCCGCGGTCAGGAGCGGCCGGCTTCGAAGCGCCGCGCCCACAAGAAGTAGGTGACCGCGGCGCGCGCCGAGGGGGCCCGCGTCCACTTCGACACGGCGCAGGCGGCCCGCATCGCCGGTATGCCGGTCCCCCGCCTGCGGCAGTGCGTCCGGGCGGGCGTGCTCCGGCCCACCCGGGACGGCCGGGGACGGCTCCGCTTCGACTTCGTCGACCTGGTCCTCCTCCGCACGATGCGGGGACTCCTCGCGTGCAAGGTCCCGGTCCGGCAGATCGGCCGCGTCCTCGAGTCGCTCCGCCGCCAGATCGGCGACCGCTCGCTGACCGAGCTCTCGGTCTACGCCGACGGGGAGCGCGTGGTCGCGTGGGACGGCACGACGCGCTGGCAGCCCGAGTCGGGCCAGTTCCTCTTCAACTTCGAGGCCGGTGGCGTGGTCCAGCGTGCGCGGAAGATCGCCCAGCTCCCGGCGCCTCCGCCGCGCTCGAAGCTCCCGCGGCTCAGCGCGGACGAATGGTGCGACCTCGGGATCGAGCTGGAGGACGGCTCACCGCTCGAGGCCCGCGCCGCCTACCACCACGCGCTCGACCTGAACCCGAGCCACGTGACGGCGCGGATCAACCTCGGCCGGCTGCTGCATGCCGAGGGGAAGCTCGACGGCGCGGAGTCGCACTATCGCGAGGCACTCCGGCGCGAGCCGACGAATGCGCTCGCCTGGTACAACCTCGGCGTGGTGCTCGAGGACGCCGGCCGTCCGGACGAGGCGGTCGGCTGCTACGAGCGTGCGGTGCGCGCCGATCCCGCGCTCGCCGACGCGCACTACAACCTGGCCCTGCTCTACGAGCGCGCGGGACGGAAGCAGGAGGCGGTCCGCCACCTCGCGATCTTCCGGCGCCTCGCGCCGCGCCGCTGATGGCCCGCGCCCGGTCCGCCCGCGTCCTCGTCGGCACGTCGGGGTTCAGCTATCCGGCCTGGCGCGGCACGTTCTATCCCGAGGATCTTCCCGCGCGCGAGATGCTGTCCTTCTACTCGCACGCCCTCGGGACCGTCGAGATCAACCACACCTTCCGTCGTCTCCCCACCCCGGCGCTGCTGACGGGCTGGGCCCGCCAGACGCCGCCGGGCTTCCGCTTCGCCCTGAAGGCGCCCCAGCGGATCACGCACGTGCTCCGCCTCCGCGACGCGGGCGCCATCACGGGCGACTTCTGCCGGGTCGCGGGCCGCCTCGGTCCGAAGCTCGGCCCGCTCCTCTTCCAGCTTCCGCCGTACCTCCGCTTCGACGCCGCCCGGCTCGCCGAGTTCCTCGCGACGCTCCCGCCGAAGCTCGAGCCCGCAATGGAGTTCCGGCACGAGAGCTGGTTCAACGACGAGACGTACACGTTGCTGCGCGAACACCGCGCCGCGCTCTGCATCGCCGACTCGGAGGACCTGACGACGCCGCCGGTCGCGACCGCGCCGTTCGGCTACCTCCGCCTGCGGCGCGAGAGCTACGCCGACGGCGACCTCGACGCGTGGGCGGCGCGGGTCCGCGACACGCCGCAGTGGAAGCGCGCGTACGTCTACTTCAAGCACGAGGAGTCGGGCCGCGGGCCCGCCCTCGCGCGCGCCTTCCTCGCGCGGCTCGCCTAGGACCCGGAGCGTCCGGGACGGAAGGCGGCGAGCGACGCGAGCGCCCGCCCCTGGTGATATGCGAGGGCATCGGCCGGATAGCGATGCTCGCGCCCGACGACGCACTCGAAGCGCGCCTCGCAGCGCGCGGCGCACCCCTGGCCCTCGCCGAGGCGGTGCGCCGCACAGCGCGGGACGTCCCAGCCCGCGGGGCCGACCGCCCCCGCCGGGCACGCCGGGATGCAGGCCCGCTCGACGCAGCCCGGGCACGGGTCGAAGCCGTCGGCAGGGCGGAGCGCCGTCACCACGTCGGGGAGGAGGATCGCGGCGCGGAGCGCGATCCAGGGGCCGAACACCGGGTGCACGAGCACTCCGGTCAGGCTCGGCCGTCCGAGGCCCGCGCACTCCGCGAGCCGCATGAACGAGACGGGATCTGCGGGAAAGCGGAACGGATAGAGGACGCGGGCGCCCGGCCCGACCACGGGGAGAGCCGCGCGCTCGACCACCTCCCGGGTGAACGCGTCCAGCGGATCGGGCGTCGCCGCATGCCCGGCGTGATCGCGGCAGTACGCCTGGAAGGCGGCCCACAGGGCACCCCCGCCGTTGCCGATCACGAGCACGCCCTTCGCCTCGGGCGCGAGCCGGTGGAGCGCGAATGCGGGGGGGACGCCCGCATCGTACGCCGCCGGCGTCGTCGCACCGATCAGGTTCAGGCCGTGGGGCGCGAGCGCCCTTTCGAGCGCCGTCAGCAAGCAGCGTGCCCCGGCGTCGAGATTCTTGACAGGCGTGGACGCATGACCTAGGACTCCCGCATCAACCCCCACCAAGAGGAGGAGTCTGCATGACGCCCGAGGAAATCTTCAAGGAGATGCCGGCAAACATCAATCCGGATGCCGCGAAAGGGATGAACGCCACCATCCAGTTCAACCTGAGCGGTGACAACGGCGGCCAGTGGTACACGACCATCAAGGACGGCAAGGCCGAGGTGAACAAGGGCACTGCGTCCTCCCCGAACATGACGCTCTCGATGTCGGCAGGGGACTACGTCGACATGATCCTGGGCAAGCTGAACGGCCAGATGGCGTTCATGAGCGGCAAGCTGAAGATCTCCGGCGACATGGGGCTCGCGATGAAGATGCAGAGCCTCTTCAAGCGGCCCGCCTGACGGGCCCGCAAACTGGGGGCGGGTGGATGTGCGGCGCCGTCCACCCGGTCTCCCCCTTCTCCTGAAGACTGAGCGTCGCGGCGGGGGTGAGGTGATGGACGAGGGAACGAACAAGGCGATTCCGCTCAGGCGGTCGCGGAGTGCGGCGCGGGCGGTGACGGTCCGGGAGCGCGGGTGGATGGACGGCCTCACGGCCGGCGTCCGGCGCGTGCTGGAACCGCCGCGCCAGCTCTGGCTCGCGAGCCTCGGCGGGACCGCGCTCACCATTCGCGGCGCTCGCTCGGCGTGGTCGCAGGCCGTCGCGGAGGGCGCCGTCGTCGAGGGCTGGCTCCGGCGCTCGCTCGGCGGCGGCGAGCCGGAGGCTCAGGACACCTAACGGCGCGGAACGCGCGCGAGCAGCTCCGCGAGCGCGAGCAGCATCCCGCCGACCGAGAGCCCGCCCAGCAGACCTGCCGCGGCGGCCCCGAGCAGCCCGTAGTGCCGCGCGGCGGCCGCCCAGTACTCACCCTGGAAGAGCGCGTGTTCGGGGTGCCGGGCGTACGCCGCCGCCACCTCGACGAAGTGCGTGTCCCCCGCGACGAGCCAGCCCGCCGTCGCGGCGACGACGAGGCCGATCGCGATGACGAGCGCGCCGAGGACACGGAGGAAGCCCGTCACCGGCGCGGCTCAGGCCCCCGCCGCCGCCACTCCGGCGGCGAGCCGTCTCCGCAGCACCGCGACGCGCGCGCGCCGGCGGGCGTCGTAGCCCTCCCACTTGACGGCGGGCACGTCGCCCGGCGCCACGCGCTCGAAGCCGACGCGCGCGAAGAACTGCGCCGCCCGGTGATCGACCGCGCACGCGAAGACGTACGCGAGGCCGCGGCGCTCCGCCTCCTCGAGCAGCCGGGTGACGAGCCGCTCGCCGATGCCCTCGCCCTTGAAGCGCGTGATCGTGTAGAGCCCGACGATCTCGCCCGCCGCCTCCGCCTCGTACGGCGCGGTGAGGAGCCCCGCGATGCCGGCGAGGTGCCGCTCGCAGACCGTCGCGCCGAACCCGACCGCCAGCACCTCGGCGATCTCGTCGGGAGAGCGCAACTTGAGGAGGCCTTCGCGCTGCCCGCGCTCGAGGAGGCGCTCCGCCTGCGCGAAGTCGTCGAGCCCGAGCGGCGCGATGCGGCAGTAGTCGCCGCGCGTGAAGAGCGTCCCGGAGCCCTCGTAAGTGAAAAGCTCCTCCGCGACGCCCTCCGGCGGGCAGACGTTCACCGACTCGACCCCGCTTCCGAGGGCATCGCGGACCGCGACCAGCAGATCGCGCCGATCCCCGAGGCCGGACCATTCCGCCTCGCCCTGCCGCAGGAGCGTGTCGAGCACGTTCGTGTCGGCGAACGACAGACGCTTCGGTGCGGCCGCGAGAAGCCCGCCGCGAGGATCGACGAGCACGAGCTTCGGGACCCGGAGCGCGGCCGCCAGGGCCGTCGCGGAGCACGGGAAGTCGGGCTCCCCCGCGCCGCCGGCGACCAGCACGCAGAGCCGCTCGCGACGGAGCGCCGCCCAGAGCTCGGCCCGCACTGCATCGGGCGCCGCGCTCGGGGACGCCGCCTCACCCAGACGGAGAAAGGGAATCGGCGGCCGGACGCGCCGGCGCGCGAGGCCCTTGGCGCGCCGGAGCGCGCCGCGCAGCCGACGCTCGGCGGGTCCCCCGACGTCGGGCCACCAGAGGAGGACACGCGTGTCGTTCACGACGAGATCCCGCACGGCGGCCGCCAGCGGTCCGAGGTCGATCCGCGCCGCGGCCACCGCGGGCGAGACCGCGATCAGCACGCTCCGCCCGCGGAACTCCTCGAGGTAGAAGTCTCGCTCCCCGAAGAGCTCGGCACTCTCACGAACGTCGATCGGCACGCTCCGTCCCCGCACGGGAGACATCGCGTCGGAACCTAGCACACGACGGGACGTCGGCAAGCGTTCGCGGCGTTTGCCCCCCGCACCGCGCCCGCGGTAAGGCGCGCGCGGTGCGGACCGCTCGACTCCTCCTCGTGCTCGCCGCGACGCTCGCCGTCGGCCGGCCCGGGCTCGCGGCCGCGCGCGCCGGCGCCGTCGCGACCGAGCACCCGCTCGCCGCCGCAGCCGGTGCGGAGATCCTCCGCGCGGGCGGCTCCGCCGTCGACGCCGCCATCGCGGCGGCCGCCGCGGTGTGCGTCGTGCACGCGTCGTCGTGCGGGATCGGGGGCGGCGGGTTCGCGCTCGTCCACCGCGCCGACGGAGGGGATTTCGCGCTCGACTACCGCGAGTGCGCGCCGGCCGGGGCGCCGCCCGACCGCTTCCGCACCGACGGGAAGCCGGACCCGCGCCTGCTCCGGACCGGCGGGCTCGCCGTCGGCGTGCCGGGGGAGGTCGCGGGCCTGACGGCGCTCCATGCGCGCTTCGGCCTTCTCCCGCTTCCACGCGTCCTCGCGCCCGCGATCCGCCTCGCGCGGGACGGCTTCGCCCTCGGCGACGCGCCCCACCTGGCGCGCGAGATCGAGCACGCGCGCGCTCTCCTCGCCGCGGACCCCGGGCTGCGGAGCGTGTTCCTCGCGCCCGACGGCACCGTCCCGGCGGCGGGCTCGAGGATCGTCCAGCCCGACCTCGCGCGCACGCTCGAGGCCGTCGCCGCGGGCGGCGCGCACGACTTCTACCGCGGCCCGCTCGCCGACGCGATCGCCGCCGCCGTCCGCGCCCGTCACGGCGTGCTCGCGCCGTCCGACCTCGCGCGCTACCGGCCCCGCTGGCGCCGTCCGCTCTTCGACACGTTCCGGGGACGGCGGATCGTCACGTTCCCGCCGCCGGGCTCAGGGGGCGTGCTGCTCGCCGCGCTCGGCATGCTCGCCCGCGACGACCTCCCGGCGCTCGGCGCCGGGACGCCGACCATGCTCCACCTGCTCTCCGGCGTGATGGCGCAGGCGTTCGCGGACCGGGCGCGCTGGTACGGCGATCCCGACTTCACGCCGATCCCCGTCGACGCCCTCCTCGCGCCCCCACGGCTCGCCGCGCTGCGCGCCCGGCTGAGCGCCGTGCGTGTGACCGAGCCGCAGGCGGCGCTCTCGCCGGATCACGGCACGGCGCACGTCTCGGTGGTGGACGCCGACGGCAACGGGGTGGCGATCACGACCACGATCAACACGGCCTTCGGCGCCGGCATCATGGTCCCTGGGACCGGGATCATCCTGAACGACGAGATGGACGACTTCGCGCTCGCGCCCGACGTCCCGAACGTCTACGGGCTGGTCGGCACGGCCGCCAACGCCGTCGCGCCCGGCAAGCGCCCGCAGTCGAGCATGTCGCCGACCGTCGTGCTCGACGGGCGGCGTCCCGAGCTGGTCGTCGGCGGGTCGGGTGGTCCCACCATCATCTCCGGGACGCTGCAGGTCGTGCTCGGGGTGACCGCGTTCGGGCGGGGGCTCGGCGAGGCCGTGGCGGCGCCGCGCATCCACGACCAGGGTGTGCCGCCAGTGCTCGCCGTGGAGGCGGCGATCGCGCCCGGCGTCCGTGCCGCGCTCGAGCGGTTCGGGCACCGCCTCACGGTCCTCCCGCCGATCGGGGCGGTGTCGGCGGCGGGCCTCCGTCCCGACGGCACGCCGGTCGCGGCGGGCGACCCGCGGAAGGACGGCGGCGCCGCCGTCGTCCCGTGAACGCTAGAACACGTCGCCGACGCGGATCGTCTCGTCGCGGGGTGCGCCAACCGAGACGAGCGCGATCGGGGCGCCGACGAGCGTCGCGAGCCGCTCGACGTACCGCCGCGCGTTCGCCGGGAGGTCGGCGAGGCTGCGGGCGCCGCCCAGGCTCTCGTGCCAGCCCGGGAGCTCCTCGTAGCACGGCGTCAGGCTCTCCCACGCGCGCTGGGTCGCGGGCGGCCGATCGAGGCGACGTCCACCCAGCTCGTAGCCCGTGCAGACGCGCAGCGGATCGACGCCCGTCAGCACGTCGAGTTTGGTGAGCGCGAGGCCGTCGACGCCGCAGAGGGCGACGGCGTGACGCACCACCACCGCGTCGAACCAGCCGCAGCGGCGCGGGCGGCCGGTGGTCGCACCGTACTCGTCCCCGTCCGCGCGCAGGCGGTCGCCGAGCGCATCGGTGAGCTCGGTCGGGAACGGCCCGCCGCCCACCCGGGTGGTGTACGCCTTCGCGATCCCGATGATGCGCCCGATCGCCCGCGGCGGGAGCCCGGCGCCGCCCGCCGCCGCGCCCGACACGACGCTCGACGAGGTGACGAACGGATACGTCCCGTGGTCGACGTCGAGCATCACACCCTGCGCGCCCTCGAGGAGCACGCGCCGGCCGGCGGCGAGCGCCGCGCGGAGCTCCTCCCCGGCGTCGGCCACGAACGGGCGCAGCCGCTCGCGGTAGACCGCGTAGCGCTCGTGGATCGCGTCGAAGGAGAGCGGCGCCTCCCCCAGAATGGCCTCCAGATACCCGTTCTTCTCGCGGACGCTCCGCTCGAGCGCCTCGCGGAAGCCGACCTCGTCGAACAGGTCGCCGACGCGGATGCCGGTCCGCGCCATCTTGTCCTCGTACGCCGGACCGATGCCCCGCCCCGTCGTCCCGATGCTCCCGGCGCCGCGGAGCCGCTCCCGCGCGCGGTCGATCGCACGGTGGTACGGCATGATGAGGTGCGCGCGCTCGCTCAGGCGGAGCCAGCGATCGTCCTTCAGGTAGCCGCGCTTGCGGAGCGCCTCGATCTCGCCGACCAGGACCTCCGGGTCGACGACCACGCCGGGCCCGATCATGCAGATGCAACCCGGGTGGAGGACGCCCGCCGGGATCAGGTTCAGCACGGTCTTCTCGCCATTCACGACGAGCGTGTGGCCGGCGTTGTTGCCGCCGTGGAAGCGGACGACGACGTCCGCGTCCGCGGCGAGGAGATCGACGACCTTCCCCTTGCCCTCGTCGCCCCACTGCGTCCCGACGATCAGCGTGGCCGGCATGGCGCTACAGGCGCAGCACCTGCGCCGAGACGATCTGCGGCAGGGTCCGGAGCTCGTCCAGCACCTCGCGCGGCACGGCCTCGTCGACGTGGATCAGCGACAGCGCCATACCGCCCACGCGCTCGCGCCCGAGCTCGATGCCGGCGATGTTGATCCCGCGCTCGCCGAGGAGCGTCCCGACCCGCCCGACGACGCCCGGGACGTCGCGGTTGTGCAGCATGAGGATGTGGCCCTCGGGCACCGCCTCCATGCGGAAGCCGTCGATCTTGACCACGCGCACGGTGTCGCTGCCGAACACCGCGCCCTCGACCGCCAGCGTGCGCGACGCCGTCCGCGCGTGCACCGACAGCGAGTTCAGGTAGTCGCTCGTCTGCGGGGCGCGCGACTCGATCACCTTGATCCCGCGCTCGCGCGCGATGGCCGGCGCGTTCACATAGTTGACGCCCGACTCGAGGAGCTGACCGAGGAGCCCGCGGAGGACGGCGGCCGCGAGCGAGCGGATCTCGCGTTCCGCCACCTCACCGCTCACCTGCACGGCGAGCTCGAGCGGCGGCTCGGTCGTCAGCTGGGCCTGGAGCGCACCGAGCTTCTCCGCCAGCACGAGGTACGGGCGGAGAACGCGGAGCACCTCCGGTGAGAGCGAGGGGACGTTCACGGCGTTCTGGATGATCCCGCGGCAGAGGAAGTCGGCCACCTGCTGCGCGATCGCGATCGCGACGTTCACCTGCGCCTCGCCCGTCGACGCCCCGAGGTGCGGGGTGCAGATCACCTGGTCGAGCTGGAGGAGCGGATGGCCGGCCGGCGGCGGCTCCTTCTCGAGCACGTCGAGCGCGGCACCGGCGACGTGACCGGCACGGATCGCCGCCGCGAGCGCCTCCTCGTCGACGATCCCGCCCCGCGCGCAGTTGACGATCCGCACGCCGCGCTTCATGCGCGCGATCGTGTCCCGCCCGACGAGCCCGCGAGTCTCCGGGGTGAGGGGGGTGTGGAGCGTGATGAAGTCGGCCCGTGCGTAGACGTCGTCGAGCGAGACGAGCTCGACGCGCAGCCGTGCCGCGACCTCGGGCGTGACGAACGGGTCGAACGCGATCACCTTCATGCGGAGGCCGAGCGCCCGCTCGGCGACGATGGTCCCGATGTTGCCGAGGCCGATGATGCCGAGGACCTTGTTGCAGACCTCGGTGCCGGTCCAGCGCTCCCGCTCCCAGCGCCCGGCACGCACCGCCGCCGCCGCCTGCGGCACGTTCCGCGCGAGCGCCAGCATCATCGTGATCGCGTGCTCGGCGGTGGTGACGTTCGAGCCGCCGGGCGTGTTCATCACGACGATGCCCTTCTTGGTGGCCGTGTCGACGTCGACGTTGTCGACGCCGATGCCGGCCCGCCCGATCACCCTGAGGGTGTCCGCGCCTTCGAGCACCGCAGCGGTGACCTTGGTGCCGCTGCGGATGATGAGCGCGTGAAACCCGCGCACGGCCTCCTGCAGCGCCGCGGGCGAGAGGCCCGGGCGTGCCTCGATCTCGAGCTCCGGCTGCTCGCGGAGACGCGCGAGCCCCTCGGGCCCGAGCGGATCGGTCAGCAGAACGCGGTAGGCCATCAGCTGCGGGCGGGGAGCCCCTCGGCGAGAACCCTCTCCGCCGCGCCGACGCCCCGGCCGAGCTCGACGGACGCGCCGAAGTGATGGAGGGCGAGCTCGAGGGCGGCGACGCCGGTCACCACGTCGAACGCGTCGACGTAGCCCAGGTGAGAGAGGCGGATGATCTTCCCCTTCAGGCGATCCTGGCCGGGCGCGAACGTGACGCGCATGCGATCGCGCAGGTAGCGGAACATCGCAGTGCCGTCGACCCCGTCGGGGAGCATGACGGCGGTGGCGGCGGGGCTCGGGGCCTCGGGGGCGAGGAGCCGGAGCCCGAGCGCGGTGGCCGCGGCGCGCGTCGCGCGCGCGAGGCGGTCGTGTCGCGCGTAGACGTTCGGCAGGCCCTCGCTCCGGAGCATCGCCAGCGCGACGCGGAGCCCCTGGATGAGCGAGATGGCCGGGGTCCACGCCGTGGAGCGCTCGGCCACGCCCTTCCGCTCCCGCCGGAAGTCGAAGTAGAAGCGCGGGAGGCGCGCATGCTCCGTCGCCGCCCACGCGCGCTCCGACAGCGCGACGAACGCGAGCCCGGGCGGCAGCATGAGTGCCTTCTGGGACCCGGTGACGAGCACGTCGATGCCGAGCCGGTCCATCGGCAGGTCGAGCACGCCGACCGCGGTGATGCCGTCGACGACGAGGAGCGTGTCGCGGCGGCGCACGAGCTCGGCGAGTGCCGGCACCGGATGGAGCGTGCACGTCGACGTCTCGCTCGCCTGGACGAAGACGGCGCGGGCCGCGGGATGCTCGTCGAGTGCCGTCGCGACCACGTCGGGGCGCACCGCGCGGCCCCACTCGACCACCACCTCGTGCACCCGGACGCCGTAGGTCTGGCAGATCTTGGTCCAGCGCTCGCCGAACTTCCCGCCGTTCACCACGATCGCCTCGTCGCCCGGCGAGAGCAGGTTGGTGACGGCCCCCTCCATCCCGCCGGTACCGGACGCCGCGAGCACGAGGACGTCCTGCGCGGTGCCGAGCAGCTCGCGGAGCCCGTCCTGCACCTCGGCGAGGACGGCGGCGAACTGCGGCGTGCGGTGGTGGACCAGGGGCAGCGCGATCGCCGCCTGCACCTCGGGTGGAACCGGCGTCGGACCTGG
>CAZLYE010000656.1:0-5107 GCA_964562865.1 uncultured Binatia bacterium (SeqCode)
GCAGCCGCGGTAGACGAAGCCGCCCATCACGGCGCAGCCCTGGCCGTGGTCGTACTCGAGGACCGGCATCGTGAAGCCGCTCGGCGGGTTCGGGCAGTCGGTCGCTGGTGGGATGGGCGTGAAGCAGTGCCGGCCCTCGAACACGCTCCAGCCGTAGTTCTCGCCGCCCGGGCTCGCGCCGGGCTGGACGTCGATCTCCTCCCACGCCCCCTGGCCGACGTCGCCGACGTAGAGGTCGCCGGTGGCGCGGTCGAACGAGAACCGCCACGGGTTTCGGAGTCCGAACGCCCAGATCTCGCCGCGCGCGTCGGTGCGACCGGCGAACGGGTTGGCCGGCGGCACCGCGTAGAACGGCGGGACGTCCACGTCGACGTCGAGGCGGAGGATCTTGCCGAGGAGCCGCGTCAGGTCCTGACCCGTCTTCTGCGGGTCGCCGCCCCCGCCGCCGTCGCCGATGCCGACGTAGAGATAGCCGTCGCGCCCGAACGCGAGCTGACCGCCGTTGTGGTTGGTCGCGAAGTCGGGAACCGTGAGCAGGATCTGCCCGCTCGTGTCGTCGGCGAGGTCCGGGTCGAGGCTCACGGTGTAGCGCTCCACCACCTCGTCGCCCTGCGTGTTCGTGTAGAAGACGAAGAAGCGGCCGTTGGCGGCGTAGTCGGGGTGGAAGGCGATGTCGAGGAGCCCCTGTTCCCCGCAGCACGAGATCTTCGACGCGACGTCGAGGAACGCGTCGGGGAGCAGCACGCCGTCCTTGATGATGCGGACGCGTCCGGTCTGCTCGACGACGAAGAGGCGGCTCGGATCGAGACGCGGTGCCGCGATGTCGACCGGCGAGTCGAGGCCGGAGGCGATCCGCACCGAGCCGATCGCGGTGCCCGGGACGCCGGACACGCCGACGCACGCCTCGAGCTTGCACCACGGCGAGCAGCCGTCGCCCGGGTGCCGGTTGTGGTCGTCGCACTCCTCGCCCGGGTCGAGGACGCCGTTGCCGCAGGGCACGCCCTCGCGGAGACACGCGTCGCAGCCGTCCCCGTCGGCGACGTTTCCGTCGTCGCACTCCTCCCCCGGCTCGACGACGCCGTCCCCGCAGCGCGGCGCCGGGCCGCCGGAGCAGGCCGGCGGCGCGGGCGCGCCGCGCCCGACCACGTGGCCCGCGCGGTTCTCCGCGAAGCGCGTGAAACGCGCGCAGTACACGTCGGTGCCGATCTGGAAGCTCAGGTCGAGGGCGCTCTGGGGCCCGGCGATCGCGTACGTCCAGCGGGTCCCACCGCCCGCGATGACGAGCGTGCCCGGTCTGAGCACGACCTTCCGGACGCCGCTCGCGCCGATCGGATCGACGTAGCGGAAGCCCCTGCTCCCAGGCGGGGTGCCGAGGCCCTTCCAGAAGCGCGCCTGGAGCCCGATCGTCCCGCTCGATCCGTCCCGGGGGCCGGTCCCCGCGATCGCGAGCGACGCCCCGAGCGTGCGGGGGTCGTTCGCCGCGGAGGGCTGGATCGCGGCATCGTGCGCCGCGACGAACCGGACGCGGCGCGCGGCGCTCCGCCCGGTGTCGCGGAGACGGATCAGATCGCCGTGGAGGGGGTGGTCGGCCGCGTGGGCCGCGACCGCCGTGGCGGCGAGCAGAAGGATGGTCCGGGAGCGCATGCCTGCCGGCAGCAGGATCGGTGCCACCAGGGAGTTCGTGGGGTGGGCCGCGCTGAGCATGGGGATCGTGACAATTTCGTGGCGCTCCCGTGCAGGGCGGTTGACCCGGCGGGCGCGGCGGGAGAGGGTCGGCCCATCGCGCCTCCGGCCGGCAGGGACCGCGTCGCCGACCGTCTCGCCCGTCTCGACTGGTCGGCGATCGCGGAGAGCCTCGACGAACGCGGCTACGCGACCACACCGCCCCTCCTCGACGCGGGCGAGTGCGCCGAGCTGATCCGCATCTACGCCGACGAGCGGCGCTTCCGGAGCCGCATCGACATGGCGCGCTACCGCTTCGGGGTCGGCGAGTACCGGTACTTCGCCGAGCCGCTGCCACGCGCGGTCGCGGCGCTCCGTACGCACGTCTACCGGCGCCTCGCGCCGATCGCGAACCGGTGGGCCGGCGCCCTCGGCCTCTCCGAGCGCTACCCGCCGGACCTGGGAGATTACCTCGACCGCTGCGCCGCGAGCGGCCAGACCCGCCCGACGCCGCTCCTCCTCCGCTACACCGCGGGCGGCTACAACTGCCTCCACCAGGACCTCTATGGGGCGCTCGCCTTCCCGCTCCAGCTCACCTGCGTGCTGAGCCAGCACGGCCGGGACTACACCGGCGGCGAGATCCTTCTCGTCGAGCAGCGCCCGCGCGCGCAGTCGCGCGGCGAGGTGATCACGCTCGAGCGCGGAGAGGCCGTGGTCTTCCCGAGCCGCCACCGCCCCGTCGCCGGTGCGCGCGGCACGTACCGCGCGACCGTCCGCCACGGCGTGAGCCGCCTGCACTCCGGCGAGCGCACGAGCCTCGGCGTGATCTTCCACGACGCCGAGTGAGTCGCCCGGCCCCCGGGCGACGGAATGCTCGCGGCGTCGCTACGCCGGGGGCGCCGGGACGACGCGCGCGCGCCGGCGGTCCTTGCCGAGACGCTCGTAGAGGACGGTGCCGTCGATCAGCGCGAAGAGCGTGAAGTCCCGTCCCATGCCGACGTTCGGGCCGGGGTGGACCCGCGTGCCGCACTGGCGGACGAGGATGTTGCCGGCGCGGACCTGCTGGCCGGCGAAGATCTTGACGCCGCGACGCTGCCCGGCGCTGTCCCGACCGTTCCGGGTGCTGCCCTGTCCCTTCTTGTGCGCCATGCGATCCTCTCGGACGCCCGCTAGGCGATCTCCGTCACCTGCACCGTCGTGATCGACTGCCGATGTCCGTGACGGCGGCGGTAGTTCTTCCGCCGCTTCTTCTTGAACACGAGGATCTTCCGCGAGCGGCTCTGCTGGATGATCCGGCCGCGCACCCGGACGCCCTCGAGGACCGGCGTGCCGATGCGCACCGCGCCGTCGCCGCCGGTCATCAGCACCTCGCTGAACTCGACCGGAGCACCCACCTCGCCCGCGAGACGCTCGATGCGGACGACGTCGCCGGGCGCCACGCGGTATTGCTTTCCTCCGGTGCGGATGACGGCGTAGGCCATGCAGGGAAGGGCGCGACGACTTGCCGCGCGAAGCCGTGATCTGTACTTGAGGGGCCCCGGGGTGTCAACCAGATGCGGGGCAAGCGATGATCCGGCTCACCCTGTACTCCCGTCCCGACTGCCACCTCTGCCACGAGATGCGGATCGTGATCGACGCCGTCGCGCGGGAGGTGCCCCTCACCGTCGAGGAGGTGGACGTCGACCGCGACGAGGCGCTCGCCGCGCGCTGGGGCAACGACGTGCCGGTGCTCGCGGTGAACGGCCGGACGGCCTTCAAGCACCGCGTGGACCCACGCGCGCTCCGCGCCCGCCTCGCGCGGGAGCCGGTCGCGTAAGGTGCCCACCATCGCCGTCGACGCCATGGGGGGCGATCACGCGCCCGACGAGGTTGTGAAGGGCGTCGCCCAGGTCTCCCTCGCGACCGAGATCGAGTGCGTGCTCGTCGGCGACGAGAACCGTATCCAGGCGGTGCTCGAGGGCGTCTCCTACAACCCCGAGCACATCTCGATCCTGCACGTCCGCGACTCGATCGGCATGTCGGAGGAGCCACGCGAGGCGGTGAAGCGTCGCGACACGTCGCTCGTGGCGGGCGTGCGGGCCGTTGCCGAGGGCCGCGCGGACGCGATGGTGTCGGCGGGAAACACGGGCGCGTGCGTGCTCGCCTGCGCGAAGCACTTCCGGCTGCTCAAGGGGATCCGGCGCGCCGCGCTCGCGAGCGTCTACCCGCGGCAGCGCGAGCACGCCACGCAGGATGCGCTCGCGCTGCTCCTCGACGTGGGCGCCACCGTGCGCTGCGAGGCCGAGGAGCTCGTGCAGTTCGCCGTCATGGGAAGCGCGTATGCCCGGCGCATCTCCAAGGTGTCGAGCCCCGCGGTCGGCCTCCTCAACATGGGCGCCGAGGCCACGAAGGGCGGCGACACGCTCGTCGAGGCGTACCATCGGCTCCACGAGCTCCGCGGCATCAACTTCGTCGGGAACCTCGAGGGGAACGATCTGGTGCGCGGGCGCGCGGACGTTATCGTCTGCGAGGGGTTCGTCGGGAACGTCGCGCTCAAGCTCATCGAGGGCGTCTCCGAGGTCCTGTACGACATCACGAGCGCGGCCGCCGAGCGGCGGCTCGCGTGGCGGCTCGGGCTCCGGCTGCTCTCGCGGGGAATCGAGCGGCTGCGAGCGCTCACCGACTACACGCAGTACGGCGGGTCGCCGATCCTCGGCTTCGAGCATCTCTTCATCAAGTGTCACGGCCGCTCGCAGGCGCGCGCGATCGGGAACGCGGTGAAGGTGGCGGCGAAGGCGGTGCGCGACCGCGTGCCGTCGGAGATCGCCGATGGGGTGGCGGCGTCGCGATGAGGCTCCGACGCGCCCGTCCCGCGACCGACGCGGCCCGGCCGCAGCTGCCGGTCCTCTGCCGGTGGGACCTCGACAAGACGTACCTTCGCAGCGAGTTCGACACGCTCCGCTCCCTGCTCCGGACCGCGTTCGAGAAGGCGGAGGACAAGGTGGACGTCCCGGGCGTCGCGGAGCTCGTGAAGGCCCTCAAGGCGGCGGCGGAGCGGCGCGGCCGCCAGGCGCTCGTGTACTTCGTCTCGGCGAGCCCGCCCCAGATCGGCGGCGCCATCCGGAAGAAGCTCGAGCTCGACGGCATCCCGTACGACGGCATCGTGTTCAAGGACCAGCTGCAGCACATCCGGCGCGGCAAGCTCCGCAACCTCCGCGAGCACGTCGGCTTCAAGCTCGCGGAGCTGCTCCGCGGCCGGCTCGACGCGCCCACCGGGGCGCGCGAGCTGCTCTTCGGCGTCGACTGGGAGTCCGACTCACTCATCTACTCGCTCTACGCCGACGTCGTCGCAGGACGTCTCGGCGCCGAGCGGCTGACGGCGGTACTGCGTCGTATCCGAGTCGACCGCATCCTCGTGGAGCAGATCCTCGGGCTCGCCGCGCGCGCCGTCGTCGGCGACCTGGTG
>CAZLYE010000657.1:0-16757 GCA_964562865.1 uncultured Binatia bacterium (SeqCode)
CGAGGACCCGTCGGGCTACGCCCGTCGGGGGGCTCGGAGCGGAGCTTCAAGCTGCCGGGACCATGGTCCTCCGTATCCCGAGCGACCTCTTCGGTCCCCTCCACACCCTCGAGATTCCGGGTGGAGAGGCCCAGATCTTCACGGAGTGGTGGGCGGACTCTGTGAGCTTCCAGGGACGCTCACCACCACCCAAGAAACTCGCCTGCGAGTTCGCCTATGATCGCGAGACCGAGCACGACCCAAAAGCCCCCTTCCATGAGATTCTGCGTGCGCGATTTGTGCGCTGTCCGAAGGTCCCGCTGGAAGAGATGCGACCAGGAAAATGCGATCGCCGCTTCAGGCCGTCTGGCCGCCCGCAGGTGATAGGCAGAGACGGCGATCGACACAATCGCCATCCCGGCCATCAAGGCCTGCCTGACCACGACGTGGGCGAGGGGCGGAGCCCCTCGCTTCAAGCAGTAGCTTTACGCAGGTCGGCGGCAGCGGCCTCCGGCGCGACGAGCACCCGCGGACGGGGACCGTTCTGGTTCTTCTCCCGCCACTCGCGCAGCCCGCGCCGCACGTACTCCGCGCTGATCTCGAGGGTGTCGCAGATGTTCTCGAACGAGAAGAGCCACGTGCGATCGGGCGAGGTCACCCACTCCCGGGCCTCGTCGTACATCTGGCGGCCGCGCGGATCGCGCGAGTGCGCGTACTTCTGAAAGCAGTCGATCGCGTCCTCGAGGACCGCGAGCATCAGCAGCCGCTCGCGCTCGAGCCCACCCTCGCGGCGGAAAGCGGCGAAGAACTGCGCGGGCAGGAGCACGTCCGGCTCGAAGAGGCCCGCCAGCCGATCGTGCCCGGCGGAAAAGCCTCGCTTGCCCTTTGCAACCATCTTCCTCCCCTCCTGTGGGCGTCGTTCGCCGCCCCACTGGATGGGCGACCTCCGGCACCACACGCCTACCACGGCCTCGAGTTGCAAAAGAACCGATCCCGGATGAAAACGCCTGCGCCGGGAAATTAGCGCCCCTTATCGGAATCCCCGGACGATTGCAAGGATTTTCTGGTGAAGAGCTGGACGACCGCCGCGGGGAGATTCCGGGCCGCGGCGTCCGGTTCCGGACCCGGATGGATGGTCCCGATCAGCAGATCCTCGCCGTCGCCGCCCGTGAACCGGCGGGCGGTCCGCCGGAACCAGTCGCCGGTGAAGCAGGGACGGCGGAAGATCACCCGGGCCCGGGCGAAGAAGTAGTCCCGCGGGGAGCGGCCGTGGCGGGCCAGCTCGTCGGCGGCGAAGGCCTCCATGACGCGCACGTACTCCATCGCATGGACATGCCGGTTCGGGTCGGTCTGCTGATAGGACCAGACGTGCGGCTCGCGGTCGGCCAGCGACTCGCCGCCCGCGAAGCCCGGTGGCGGGGCGAGGAGGTCGTCCATCTCGAAGGGCCTGATCACCCGCGACGGCAGCTCGCCGAGGCCCATCGACGGGTGCAGCACGCGGACCTTCCGTCGCGAGGGATCCGGGTCGGGACGCGTGAAGACGGCCTGCTTGTGCGTGGTGCCGAGCCGGAGCCGCTTACCCCCCGCCGCCGGAGCGCTCACCTCCGTCCAGGCCTCGCTCAGGAGACGATCGACGGCGCCGTCCGGGCCGAGGTGCTTCCCGAGGCGGATCCGAACGTCGACCTGCAGGGGCTCGCGGGTCTCGACCGGCGTGTCGGTCACCTCGAGGTCCAGGTAGTAGATCGGGATGAACTGGCCGGTCCGCTCCTTGAAGTGCGGCGTGCCCACCTCCTCCGCCCAGAGCGTGTAGTGGGGTCGCCCCGTCAGCCGGAGGAGGCTCGTCAGCTTGACCGCTGCGCGCTCGCTCAGGTCCTCGAAGTACGGGGGCTCGCGGAAGGTCGCCCGGAATTCGGTGTCGGCGGTGCGTTGCGTCGGGCTAGACCGCCTTCTGCCCCGAGCGCCGGACGCGCAGCACGTCCGTCTCGCGCTCCCCGGCCGTCCGGCCGCCGAGCACCAGGAGGGCCAACGCGGTGAGCGCCGCCGCGGCCGCCGCGGCATACGTGCTGAAGGCGTCCAGACGATGCAGGACGAACCCTCCGCCCGCCGGCCCGATCACCCGAGCGCCGGCCGAGAGCGACTGCGACACGCCGAGTACCTCACCCTGCACGGGAGCCTCCACGGTCTTCGAGATGAGGCTCGAGAGCGACGGGCTCGCGAGGCCCTGGCCACCGATCACGAGGCCGAGTGCGGCGAGGAGCGCCGGCACAGGCCCGGCGAAGGGAATCCACAGGAACCCCGCCCCGAGCGCGAGGGTGCCGGCGATGACGAGGGCCCGCTCCGGGACCCGTTTCGCGAGGCGACCGACGAGCCAGCCCTGCACGACGACGGCGACGATCCCCATGTAGAGCCACAACCCGTCCACCTGCGCCGCGCTGAACGCCCAGCGGTGGGCGGCGACCAGCGAGAAGGTCCCTTCGAGGATCGCGAAGCCGAGCGTCACGAGGAAGAAGACGGCGAGCAGGGTGGCCGCCCCCCGGCCCGCGACGGCCTCGCGGAGAGAGGCGAGCGAGAGGGGGTGTCGGAAGGCCGCCTCACGGCGCACGGCCGTCGGCAGCGACTCTGGGAGCCGGTAGGCGGCCATCACGACGTTCGCGAGGCAGAGCGCCGCTGCGGCGCACTCGGGTACGCGAGGCCCGAGGAGAGAGAGCCCGCCGCCGATCCCCGGCCCGATCACCATCCCGAGGCCGAACGCCGCGCCGATGAGCCCCATGCCGCGCGCCCGGTCGGAAGCCGTCGTCACGTCGGCGATGTACGCCTGGGCGACTGGGATGTTCGCGCCGGCCGCTCCCGCCAGCAGGCGGGCGGCGAAGAGCATCTCCAGCGACCCGGCGAGGCCGAGCAGCAGGTAGCTGATCGCCGACCCGGCGAGGCTCACCAGGAGGACGGGCCGGCGCCCGACGCGATCGGACACCCGCCCCCAGACCGGCGCGAAGACGAGCTGCATGAGCGAGTAGACGGCGATCAGGGCGCCTGCGGCGAACGGCGTCGCGTGCATCCGCTCCGCGTAGATGGGCAGCAGCGGGATGACGATCCCGAAGCCCATCAGGTCGATGAAGACGGTGATGAAGAGGACGACGAGCGGAGAGCGTCGCGACGGAGCCGACGGCGGCACCGCGCGAGGTAATCGCAAAACGCCCGGCCCAGTCAAGGCATCGTCGCGAGAATCGCGGCAAGTCGCCGCGCGCGGTCAGACGCGTTCGGCGCCGAACCGCCGCAGGCGGCGCACGATATCGCCCGCCTCACGGAGCAGCGCCTCTCGCAGGCGCGGCGTGGTCGTGCGGAGATAGCAGTCGCGCAGCGAGCGGAGCCCGCGCGCGAGCTCGCGCAGCCGGGCGCCGGGACGTCCCGGGCGAGCGGCAGCGAGCGCTTCGGCCTCGGACACGCTCTGCTCGATCACGCGGAGCGTGAGGTCGAGCGTGCGAGGATCGGCGGGCGACGACGTCGGGCGGCGACGGGGCGTGGGAGCGGCGCGGAAGCCGTGACGGCGGAGCACGCCGACCACGGTGCCGACGATCCGCACCCGCTCCGCGGGGACGACGAGCGGCAGCATCTCCGCGTTGGCGGGTTGCAGCCGGAGCCGCCCGTCCGTCTCCCTGAAGAGCCGCTTGACGGTGAAGCCACCGTCCACCTCCGCGACCACGGTCTGTCCCGGGTCGGCGCTCTCGCGCGACTCGACGATGAGATAGTCGCCGTCGCGGATGCCCTCGTCGATCATCGAGGCGCCGCGCACGCGGAGCGCGAAGACCCGCCGACCGTTCCACATCCCGGGCGGGAGCTCGAGCTCGCCCTCGACGGGGAAGGCGTGGAACGGAAGCCCGGCCGCCACCGTGCCGAGCAGCGGGACGGTCGCCGCTCGCCCCACGGCGATCGTCACCGGATCCCAATCGAGCTTCGTCGCCGTCACATCCATCTCCAGCCTCCACGCGAGCGCTCGTTCCGGAGCCGCTCGACGAGGCGAAGATATGGCGAACATCGCTCCCTGCGTCAAGCCGAGCGGCGGCCGTCGGCCGTTGCCTATCCGGTGACGCGCAGGAACTTCACGCGGATCGCCTCCGTGAGCGCATCCGCGACGGGGCCGTTCCCGCTGAGGACGAGGAGGCACCGGGGCTGGAAGAGCGCGAGCGTCCGCCGATCCTCGGGCAGGGGACCGACCGTGATCCGGACGTCCCGCGCCTGGAAGACCCAGCGCCCGTCCACCTCCTCCCCCGCCGTCGCGACCCCATGCGCCGCGAGCATCTCCGCGACGCCGGCAGCGACGTCCGCGGCCGCGAAGCCCATGTCGGCCTCCCAGGCTATACGCGGTACTCCGCGTACGCGATGAGCCGCTCGACCCGACGCTCCCACTCGCGCGTCCACTTCTCGGCGATGACGCGCGCGGGCGAGCGGCCGGTCTCGAGCTGCTCGCCCATGCGCTCGAGGTATATGCGCTCGTCGCGTCCGGACCGGTCGAGCGCGCCCTGGCGCCGGAGACCATCCGCGCCGATCGCGTACAGCTCGCGCGCGAGCTCGAGCACCTTGACGCCCCGGAAGCGGGCGAGGAGCGCCTCGCGATGGACCTCTCGCCAGAGCGCCAGCCGCTCCTCGAAGCTCCACCGCTTGACCAGGTCCCAGGCGCCGTCGAGGCAGTCGGCCGTGTAGAAGATGCCCTTCACCAGCGCCGGCAGGGCGAGCATGCGCTCCGGAGGCTGGCTGTCCGCGGAGCGGAGCTCGATGTAGCCCTTCAGGCGGACCTCGGGGAAGAGCGTGGTCAGGTGGAGGTTCCAGTCGTCGAGCGTCGCGCGCTGGCCGGCCGCGCCCTCGGCCAGAAAGCGCCGGAACGGGACGCCCGTCACCTCGGTCAGGTACCGGCCTCCGCGCAGGATGAAGTAGAGCGGCACGTCGAGCGCCCACTCGACGTAGTCGGCGAAGCCGGCACCGTCGCGGAAGACGAACGGGAGGAGGCCGCAGCGGGCGCGGTCGGTGTCGGTCCAGATGTGGCCGCGGAAGCTCATGTAGCCGTTCAGGTCGCCGTCCGAGACCGAGGAGTTCGCGAACATCGCGTTGACGAGCGGCGCGATCCCCATCCCGACCCGCATCTTCTGCATGGCGTCGCGCTCGTCGCTGTAGTCGATGTTCGCCTGGACCGTCGCCGTCTGCTTCATCATGCGCTGGCCGAGCGTGCCGACGCGGGTCATGTAGGGCCCCATGATCCGGTAACGCTGCTTTGGGACCCACTCGATCTGCTCGAGCCGGCTGATCGGCTGCATGCCGAGGCCGAGGAAGGCGATCCCGAGCTCGCTCCCGACGGTCACCACCTCGCGCACGTGGGTGGTGAGCTCCTCGTGCGCGCAGTGGATGGTGGGACACTGCTCACCGGAGAGCTCGAGCTGCGCGCCGGGCTCGAGCGTGATCGACGCCCCCGCCCGCGCGAGGGCGACGGTGCGCCCGTCCTCTTCCTTGGGCTCCCAGCCGTACCGCTCGGCGAGGCCGCGGAGCACGGCCTCGATGCCGCGCGCGCCGGAGAACGCGACGGCCTCGCCTGTCGCCCGGTCGACCGCGACCTTCTCGTATTCCGTGCCGATCCGCCAGCGTTCGCGCGGCTTCCCGGCGGCATGCATCTGCTCGACGAGCTGCTCGACGCTCTCGATCGGCCTCGCGTGCGCGCTCTCGTGGAAGTCGGTCATCGGAGCGGGGGGGTACGTTAGCCAGGGGTACCCCCTGTGGCAAGACGAGTCGGCGTCAGGACGCGCGGCGGGCGGCGAGCGCCTCCTGCAACTCGCGGTGGACCTCACGGGTGAGGGGGAACCGGCGGAACACGAGGAGGGCGGTCAGCATGAACGCCGCCGGGACCGGCCCGTAGAGCAGCTCGATGCCGCGCACGGTCGTCGCGCTCTGCGTCACGTTCGGGACGTAGCCGAGGACCTGCAGCGCCACGCCGACGAAGCCGGACGCGACCCCCGCGGCGAGCTTCATGACGAGCGTCCAGATGCCGAAGTACGCGCCCTCGCGCCGCTCGTCCGTGCTGAGCTCGTCGTGGTCGACGATGTCGGCGGTGATCGCGACCGGGAGGACGGCCCACCCGCCGTTCCCGAGGCCGGCCAGCAGGAGGAACGTCCCGAGGCGGAGCGGCCCCATCCCGGGCGCGAACGCGACGGGCAGCGCCGCGAGCGCCACCGTCGCCCACAGCATGCAGAGCTTGAGGGCCCGGTCCTTCCCGAGCCGGCGCGCGAGGCGGGTCCAGATCGGCAGCGAGACGACGGACGCGGCCAGGTAGACGCCGATCACGGCGTTCACCCGCTCCGGCATGAGGAGCCAGTAGCGGAAGGCGTACGGAACGAGCGTCTGGTGGAGACCACCCCCGATGAGGATGAGCACGAACGTGGCGATCATGATGCGGAACGGGCGGTTGTCGAGCGTGCTCGTCATCCCGGACCAGAACGCGCGCCACGAGAGGCTCGCCCGCGTGCTCCGGGCGGGCGGGACCTCGCGTGTCAGCGCGCCCGTGACGAGCGCGACGAAGGTCATGAACCCGCCCATCCCGAACCCCATGATCGCGTAGCCCGTCTCCGGCGTTGCAACCCAACGACGGAGGATCACTCCCGGGACGACGCCGCCGATGAAGAGCCCGATCACATGAAAAAACGCGCGCGCTGCGGACAGCTGCGTCCGTTCGTGATAATCTTGGGACAGCTCGGCTCCGAGAGCGAGGTACGGCGTCGCGTACACGGTGAAGAACGTGTCGAGGACGACGTAGGCGAGGAAGAGGTAGAGGAAGGCAGCGAGGGGGGGGAGGTGCGCTGGAGGGGTCCAGAGCAACCCGAAGGTGAGACCCATCGGGAGGGCGGAGAGAAGGAGGAAGGGGCGTCTCCGTCCGATGCGCGTCTCGGTCCTGTCGGAGAGGTAGCCGGTCACCGGATCGTTCACGCCGTCCCACACGAGCCCGAGCATCTTTCCGAGGCCGGCGAGCCACGGCGCGAGGACGACGACGTCGGTGTAGAAGGGGAGGAGGTAGAACTGGAACACGGTCAGCCGCATCCCGACGATGACGTCGCCGAAGCCGTAGGCGATCTTCCGCCACGCGGGGAGCGGACGCAGCGACCGGGCCATCCGCCGGCCTGTCTCACACGCACTCCCGGCCGGCAATACCGCCGCGCCGAGCCGTCGCCGCGGGCGCGTGAAGGGTCAGAGAGCGCGACTCGGCGGCGCGTGGGGTCATGGCGTTGACGGGGCGTGCGGGGACGGCGGGGGCGGCCGGGGCGGTACGCCGGTTGCTCTCCGCCGACGTGGCCGGGGCTCGGGAGATGGCCGCGCGGGACTGGGATCGCGTCGCGGCGGACTACTTCGGCGAGGTGGTGAGCCCGCTCAGCGCCGGCGTGCCGCGCCAGCTCCTGCGCGCGCTCGATGCCGTGCCGGCGGCGCGCCGGAAGACGGCGGGCGACCTCGGCTGCGGCATCGGGACACTCCTCCCGACGCTCGCGGCGCGCTTTCGTCGCGTGCTCGCGATCGACTTCTCGCCCGCCATGCTCGCCCGCGCGCGCGCCGCCTGCCCCGACGACCACGTCTCCGTCCACCGCGCAGATCTCGCGGACCTCGGCGCGTTCCGTGCGCAGCTCGACGTCGCGGTGAGCGTGAACGCCGTCCTCACGCCCGACGCGGAACGCCTGGACAGGATCTTCGGGGGCCTGCGGGACGTGCTCCGCCCCGGCGGCGTGCTGCTCGGCATCTTCCCCGCCATGGAGCCGGTCCTCTACCAGGGCTTCCTCATCCACGAACGCGAGCGGCGGGCGTACGAGCCGGTCCGCGCGCGGGTCCGGACGAGCCGCATCCTCGAGCGCGCGAAGTACGACTTCGTGCACGGGACGTACCGGGAAGGCGGGCGCGCGCAGAAGTTCTTCTATGGCTTCGAGCTGCGTCACCGGCTCCGCCACGCCGGGTTCCGCCGCATCCGCCTCGGTCGCGTCACCTACGCGTGGGGCGACGCGGTGGGGGGCTACGAGAGCTTCCCGGGCGAGCCGCCGATGTGGGACTGGCTCGTCCGCGCCGACCGCGGTTAGCCAAGCCCGACGGGTCCTCACTGCCCGCTCGCTCGCGCTCGGCCGCGCGCTCCGCGCGTGGAGGTCGAATAGCTTGTCAACGACCGGGGGTCGGATAGAAGACGGTATGCCCGGCGTCCGCTTCGCCGCCGCCGTCCCCGCGACGAGCGACTACGCGACGCTCCGGGAGGCGTGCCGGCTCGCGGAGGCGGGCGGGTTCGACGCGTACGCCCGCCCCGACCACCTCCTCGCCGAGGGCGCGCTCGGCGCGCCGGGCGCCCCGCTGCTCGAGTGCTTCACGACGATCGGTGCCCTCGTAGCGACCACGTCCCGGCTGCGCTTCCTCCAGACCGTCGCCTGCAACTCGTTCCGGAACCCGGCGCTCCTCGCCAAGATGGTGGCCTCGCTCGACGTCGTGTCGGGCGGACGGATGGAGCTCGGCATCGGCGCCGGATGGCTCGCGCGCGAGTACGAAGCGTACGGCTACGACTTCCCGTCGATGGCTGTGCGGCTCGCGCAGCTCCGCGAGGCGCTCGCGGTCGTGAAGCTCCTCTGGACTGGCGAGCCCGTCGACTACGACGGCGCTCACTACCAGCTGCGTCAGGCCGTCTGCGCTCCGCGACCCGTGCAGCGCCCTCGCCCGCCGATCCTCGTCGGCGGGGGCGGCGACGGGCTCCTCGCGATCGCCGCCGCCGAGGCGGACGTCGTGAACATCGTCCCACCCGCGTCGCACGGGGCCGCCGACCGGGAGGCCGTGCGGCGATTCACGCTCTCCCGCTTCCGGACGAAGGCGGCCCGGGTACGCCGGCTCGCCGCCGAGGCCGGACGCGATCCGGCGGCGCTCACGCTCTCCGCGATGTTCTTCGTCCAGATCGCCGAGAGCGAAGCCGAGGTCCCCGTGCTGATCGGCGGCGTCGCCGCCCGCTACGGTCTCGACGCGCGCGCCGCGGAGGACTTCCCGCTGATGCTGATCGGCACGCCGTCACACCTCCGCGAGCGGCTCGCCGAGCGGATCGCGCTCCTCGACCTCGGCTACGTCGTCCTCCACTTCGCGTCGCCCGGGGCGCTCGCCCGCTTCGCCGCCGAGGTTCTCCCGACGTTCAGAAGGTAATCACGCCGCGCGCGACCTCGCCCTTCTCCATCGCGCTGAATGCCTCGTTCACCTGCGCGAGTCGGTAGCGGCGGGTGATCAGCTCGTCGAGCTTCAGCCTGCCCGCGCGGTAGAGCTGGATCAGCCGCGGGACGTCGCGGGCCATGTTGGCCGAGCCGTAGAGCGACCCGATGATCGACTTCTCCGCGAGGGGAAGGAGCATCCCCGGCACGGAGACCATCGCCGTCGCGGGCGGGACGCCGACGACCACGGCCTTGCCCCCCCGACGCACAGCCATGAACGCCTGCTGCACGACCTCGGGCCGGCCGATGACCTCGAAGGCATAGTCGGCCCCGCGCCCGCCCGTGAGCTCGAGGACCGCCCCCACGGGGTCCGTCGAGCCTGCGTTCACGGTGTGCGTCGCGCCGAACTGCTTCGCGAAGCCGAGCTTCCGGTCGTTCAGGTCGATCGCGATGATCGGATCCGCCCCCGCGAGGACGGCGCCCTGCACGACGTTCAGGCCGACGCCGCCCGCGCCGAACACCGCGACCGACTGCCCCGGCTGCACGCGGGCCGTGTTGATCACCGCGCCGACGCCGGTCATCACGCCGCACCCGATCAGGCACGCGCGATCGAGCGGGACGTCGGCGTCGATCGGGATGCACGCCGTCTCGGGGACGACGGTGAGCTCGGTCATCGAGCCGATGCCGGCGAACTGCCCGATCGTCGTGCCGTTGCGGTGGAACACCTCGGCACCCATCGCCTTCACGTAACCCATCTCGCAGAGGTAGGCGTTGCCGGACGTGCAGTACCAGCAGGCGCCACAGAACGGCACCCAGTTGAGCACGACGTGGTCCCCCTGCTTGACGCGCTGGACGCCGGGACCGATCGCCTCCACCACGCCCGCCCCCTCGTGGCCGAGCACGCAGGGGAGCGGCATCGGCAGGTCGCCGGTGATCGCGTGCAGGTCACTGTGGCAGACCCCGCTGGCACCGAGCCGGACGAGGACGTCGCCCTCGCGGGGGTCCCTCACGTCGAGCGGCTCGACGTTCAGGGGCTCGTGGTTTGCGTTCAGGACGGCGGCCTGGGCCTTCGGCATCTCGCACCTCCTCGGGTGCTGCCGTCTTACGGCGCCGGCGGCGCTCCAGGCAAGGGGAGCCGCGCTGTGCAGGCCTGAACGGCCCCGGCACCCGCTCGACACAACCCGCACCGCCCTCTGGGCGTTTCCCCCAGGGGCCGCCGTCGATCCACGGCGCCGGCCGGGCAGGCACGAAACCTGCTCCACCACCCGGCACCGGACGCGGTGGGTACGGGTCGATCGCCGGTTGTGGTGGTGGTGGCGGCGGTGCGGCGGTGGCGCGGTTGGATGGTGAGCGATCACCGTGAGGCCCCCGGGAAGGCGGCGGCGTCGGCGACGGCGACCGCCGTCCCTTCCCGGATCCGGTAGCTGCTAATCCTCTTCCGCGCGACGGCGCCCGGGCAGCCAGCGCGGCACCCGCCGGAGGTACTCGGCGTAGGCGACGCCGAAGCGCGCGTGGAGCCGCGGCTCCTCCACCCGGACCACCCACGCGTGCGCGGCCATCGCGGCCGCGGTCGCGACCCCGGCGACGACCCACGAGCGCGCCGCCAGCGCCGCGCCCGTCGCGCCGAGGACGAGCCCCGCGTACAGCGGATTCCGGATGCGCAGATAGGGCCCGGCGAGCACCAGCGCCGGCCGCGGACCCCGGCGGGGCCGTCCCCGGCCGGCGAGCAGCTGGGCGCTCCGCCCCGCGAGCGCGAGCCCGAGGAGCGCGATCAGGATCCCCGCCGCACGCACCTACCGCTTCGCCATCTCCATGATCGCCGTCCAGTACGCGGCCGACACGGGCATCACGGAGAGACGCGGCAGGCGAAGCAGGTCGAAGCCGGCGAGCTTCCGGTTCGCTCGCATGTCGGCGAGGCGGACGGGATGCTCGAGCGCACGCAGCGGCCGGAGATCGACGACCACGAGCCGCGGGTCCTTCTGCCGGGGATCCGGGTATGCGCCGCGCAAGACCTGGGCGATTCCGACGGCGGCCTTCTCGTCCCCCGTGTGGTACACGAGCGCCTCGTCACCCTCCGCGACGGCGGCCAGGTGCTTGAGCGCGAGCGCGTTCTTTATCCCGTCCCACACGGTGTGGCCGTCGCGCTCGAGCTCCGCCCACGAGTATGCCGTCGGCTCGGTCTTGAGGAGCCAGCGGTTCGCCATCAGGCGTAGTGGCTCCGGCGCTTCACCGCGATCTCGCGCTCGAGGTAGAAGATCTCGACGCGCTCCGCCACTTCGCCCTTGCGCGCGAACTTGTGCCCGCGCAGCACGGTGTCGACGATGCCGAGGTCCGGCCGGCCCGGGACGTCCCGGACCGCGCGCACCTCCGTCGTGGCGAAGACCGTGTCGCCCGCGAACGAGGGCGCGGTGTGCCTGCCGGTCGCGTAACGGACGTCGCCGAGCGCGTTGTCTCCGACGTCGGGGGACGAGAGCCCGAGGCAGAGCGCGAACGGCACGCCGCCGTAGACGATCAGCTGCCCGCCCAGGTACCGGTCGGGCTGCTGGTCGATCATCCACTGGTTGCAGTGCACCTGCGACGTGTTGTCGAGCATCCCGGTCAGCATGATGTGGTCGGTCGTGATCACGCGGCCGCGGTAGTGCTCGAAGACGTCGCCCGGGTGGAAGTTCTCGAAGTACGTGTCGTCGCTCGTCAGGTGTGCGAGATCACGGTAGCGGCGGCCCGCCTCCCAGGGGGGGAAGGAGGGGGCGACGGTCACGTCCCGCGCCGGCGCCTCACCCTCGGCAACCGGGGCGTCCAGATCGCCCTTCCAGACCTGCACCTTTCGCTGGTAGGCGAGGACCACCTCGCCGTCCTGGTTCCAGCCCGTCGTCTGCACGTGCACCACGCCCCGGTCGCGCTCGCGCGAGGATGCCTTCACGCCGAGCACGATCGACTCCGCCTCGAGCGTGTCGCCGACGCACACCGGCGCGCCGAACCGCATGTCGATGTACTCGAGGTTGGCGCGCCCGTTCTCGGAGACGTCCTCGACGCTCTGGCTGAAGACGACGTTCATCACGAGACCGGGCGGGGCGACGAGGTCGCGAAACCCGTGGGCCCGCGCGTAGCGACGGTTCTTGGCGAGCGGGTTCGTGGTGAACGCGACGTCGCTGAAGATCGCGAACAGCCCCTCGGTGATCGTCTTCCCGCGCTTGTGGCGGAAGATCTGTCCGGGACGAAACTCCTCGAGGAAACGGCCGTGCTTGGTGGCGATCTTCGTCACGGCCGTTCCTGTACCGGGACGCTCTCCGCCCCGTCAACCGGCGCTAGGAGCTCTCCTGCCGGTGCTTCGGGGCGGCGCCGGAGAGCGCCTCGGCCGCGGCCCGGACGACCGAGAGGAACGTCTCCCGTTGCCGCTCGGGGACGTTCCGGTAGAGGAGCACCAGCTGCTCGAGGACGGGGTCCTTGGTGAGCGGCAGGGCGTTGAACCCGACCTCGCCGACCGGCGGCGAGAGGCGCTCCTCGATCTCGAACGCGCGCCGCAGATCGTCGTTCAGGAGTGCCTGGTCGACGTCGCGCAGTGCGCGGCGGAGGGCGAGGTTGATCTTCAGGATGACGAGCATCGGGGTGGCAAGGCCGCGCCCACCCTCGAGCCGGCTGACAGCGCCCTGGCTCACGCCCGCGTAGCGCGCGAGCTGGTCCTGGGAGAGCCCCAGGAACTCCCGCACGCGTCGCGACTGGCGGCCGAAGCCGCGCATCCAGTCCTTCCAGTCGATCGTCGTCGAAGCCTGCGTCACCGCGGGTCACCTACCACCCACCCGCACCCGTCGGCTCGCAGGGTCCGGGACTGTTTCAGCGGCTCGTGGAGGAGGCCGAGAGGAACCGAGCGGCTCATCTCTCCACGGGTGCCGGTGAACGTCAAGTCGCACCGCGAAGCGGCTCAGCCACCGCGTGCGGCGGCCTCCGTCTCGGCGCCCGGGCGCCGGGCGGCGAGCACCTTCGTCACCCGCCGTCCCTTGATCTCCACCACGGTGAGGTCGTAGCCGTCCGCCGATATCCTGTCGCCCGGGCGCGGCATCCGCCCGATCTGCGCCGTGACGAAGCCGCCGAGCGTGCTCACGTCCGCCGTCTCGGGCAGCTTCACGCCGAGCCGCTCGGCGACGTCGTCGATCAGCATCAGGCCGTCGAACACGAGACCCTCGGGGGTCTCCTCGACGCTCGGCGGCTCGCGATCGAACTCGTCCTGGATCTCGCCGATGAGCTCCTCGATGACGTCCTCCAGCGTGACGAGACCCGACGTCCCGCCGTACTCGTCGACGACGATCGCCATGTGCGTGCGCCGCTGCTGGAAATCGCGCTGCAGCATGTCGAGGGGCCGCGTCTCCGGTACGAAGAGGATCTCGCGCTTGATCTTCGGCAGGTCCTCGGAGGTGCGTATCTGGTCGCGCCGGATGAAGAGATCCTTCACGTGGATCATTCCGATCACGTGGTCGATGTCGGTGCCGCAGAGCGGAAAGCGCGTGGCGGCGGCCTGTGTGACGACCGCGAGGTTCTCGTCGAGCGCCCGCGCGAGCGAGAGGTAGGCGATGTCCGCGCGTGGGACCATCACGTGCCGTGCCGTCCGCTCCGTGTAGTCGATGACGTTCTCCAGGAGCTCGCGCTTCGCGCCGGAGAGCACTCCCCCGCGGTGCGACTCGACGAGGAGCATGCGCAGCTCCTCCTCGGAATGCGCGAGGTCGCCGCTCGTCTCGGCGGTCACGCCGAGGAGCGCGAGCGTCCCCCGGGCGGTCCGCTGCAGGAGCCAGAGCGCCGGCGCGAACAGGATCTCGAACACGCGCAGCGGGAGAGCCATCCACAGCGCCACGCGCTCCGTGAAGCGGATCGCGTACGACTTGGGGACGAGCTCACCCGCGACGATGTGCAGGAAGGTGATGACGGCGAACGCGACCGCGATCGAGACGTTCTGGATGACCCGGGGCGACTCGATCCGGAGGGTCGCGAAGAGCCCCGCGAGCAGGTTCGCGAAGGCCGGCTCGCCGACCCAGCCGAGGCCGAGGCTGGTGAGGGTCACCCCGAGCTGGGTGGCCGAGAGGAAGGCGTCCAACCGCAGCTGGAGGCGGCCCAGGATCCGCGCCTGCCAGTTGCCCTCCGCCACCAGCTCCTGCACCCGCGTGGGGCGGACGCGGACCATGGCAAACTCTGCAGCGGTGAAGAAGGCGTTCAGGAGGACGAGGCCGAGGGCGACCGCGACGAAGAGGGGGTCGGAGACCATCCGAGGGGCGTCTGAGCCCGCGGTGGGGATGCTAGAGGAACGGTCCCGGGGGAGGCAAGGGCCGGTGCATGACACTGGGTCGGGCCGCGTGTATCCTTTGACGGCAGGCGGGAACGCCGCCGTGAGGAGGTCGCATGCGACGTGGCGTGGCTGTGTGGATGGGGTGCGCGATGCTGCTGGCGGGTGTCGCCGTGGTGAGCGCGCGAGGAGAGCGTGAGCTGACCGACGACGAGCTCCGCGCCGAGATGGCCAGGAACAGGGCGCTCGCGGCCTACGTGGCGCGTAACGGCGACCCGGACATGGCCGAGTCGCACTTCCTCTCCGACGTCCCCCCCTGGGACGACCACGAGGTGACCCTCTACTACCTCGAAGCGCGCAAGGAGATCGCGTTCGCGCGCGCGTGGATCCTCGGGCGCCCGGACGTCCAGATCGAGCGTTACGAGCGGCCCCTCACCGACGAGCAGATCGCGGCGCTGGCAGCGCGGGCCAAGCGAGTGCCGGCACCGCCGGCCCATCCCGAGGACATGCCCCGGATGTCGGCCCCGGCGCCGGCCGACGAGGCTCCGCGGCTCACGCCTGCCGCGTCACACGTGACCGACGACGCGGCCCCGACGGCGGGCGCGGACGCTGGTGCGCCGCCGACCGGCGACGCCTCGGCCACCGCGGGCGCGAAGCCGATGAGTCCGGAGGAGCGTGCCGAGGCGGCGGCCCAGCGCGCGGAGGAGGCCGCCACGCGTCTCGAGATGATGGCCGACACGGCCGAGCACGCTGCGGATCGAGCCGACGCGGTGACGGCAGACGTGCACACCGCGTTCGAGCAGAACCTCCACTAAGGAGCCGGTCGCGTGCGAGCGCTTCGCTGGGACGGAGCCCGGCTGGCGCTCGAGCGCGACGTGCCGGATCCCAGGCCGGCGCGGGGTGAGGCGCTCGTCCGCGTCCACCTCGCCGGCATCTGCCGCACGGACCTCGAGATCACGCGCGGCTATCTCGGGTTCCGCGGGACACCGGGCCACGAGTGGGCCGGGCACGTCGTCTCCGCGGACGACGCGACGCTCGTCGGCGCCCGCGTCGTCGGCGAGATCAACCTGGCCTGCGGCCAGTGTGCCGCCTGCGCGGCGGGACTCGGACGCCACTGCCCGACCCGGCGGGTCCTCGGCATCGTCGGAGCGGACGGCGGCTTCGCCGACCTGATCGCCGTCCCCGTCGCGAACCTCCACCGCGTCCCGGACCGCCTCCCCGACCGGGAGGCCGTCTTCACCGAGCCGCTCGCCGCCGCGTTCGAGATCCTCGAGCAGGTGCCGACCGTCGCCGGGGCGCGCGCCGTCGTGCTCGGCGACGGGAAGCTCGGCCTGTTGATCGCCCAGGTCTTGTCCCGCGCCGGTGCCGACGTGCTGCTCGCCGGGCGTCACGAGTCGAAGCTCGCGCTTGCACGGAGCCTGGGCCTCCGGACGGGGACCCCGGCGGCGGGGGTGGATCTGGTGGTCGACGCGACCGGCGGACCGGAGGGTCTGGGGCAGGCGCTCGCGCTCGTCCGGCCGCGCGGGACGATCGTGCTCAAGACCACGGTCGCGGCGGCGCACCGAGTCGACCTGGCTCCGGCCGTGATCAACGAGGTCACGGTCGTCGGCTCGCGCTGCGGTCGATTTCCACCCGCGCTCGCGGCGCTCGCCGGTGGCGAGGTCTCGGTTGCGCCGCTGATCGACGCGGTGTATCCGCTCGACGACGCCGTGTCGGCCTTCGCGCGCGCCGCGGCCCGGGGGACGGTGAAGGTGCTCGTGAACGCCCAGGCCTGAATGGCAGTCGGGGCAGAGAACGCGCCGCTCGCGCGAGCCGAGCGGAGGCTCGCGAGGCTCCTCCGCCTCCTGGCGCTCCTGTTCGCCACCGGCGCCGTCGGCTTCGTCCTCCGTCCCGACGAGACGGTCACCCGCCTCGACCGCATCGGGGCGTTCGTCGGGCTCCCGACGCTCGCGCGGAGCGCGGTCCCCGTGGCGTCCGACTTCTGGCTCCCGCCCGCGATCGCCAACCTCGCCGCGGTCGCCGTCGGTGCCTGGTACGCGGGCGGTGATGTGCGGCGCAGGCGTCCGCTCGTCTATCCGATCGTCGCGTCCACGCTCTCGTGCGCGGCGGTCGCGGCGCTCCTCTTCGTGCGCTGGGCGGCCGCGTTCTCGCTCCTCGCCGCCGCGCTCGTGAACCTCGCGGTCGCGATCATTCTGCTCTCGGCGCTCCGGGAGGCGCGGCCGGAGCGCCGGGCCGCGTGACCGCGTCAGCCGAGGAGGGGCTGCTCGCGGTCCTCGCGCGGCGGTCCTACTTCCGCGAGCCGGGGAAGCAGTTCCGGCTCGCCT
>CAZLYE010000658.1:0-4825 GCA_964562865.1 uncultured Binatia bacterium (SeqCode)
GGCCGCCGCGGCGCCGTGGCCGATCTCCTTGCCAGCCGACGATGAGGCTCGTCCTCGACGCGTCCGTGGCCGTGGCGGCTGCCCGGCCCCGCGAGCCGTTCCACGCCGCCGCGCGAGCGCGGGTGTCCGGCATCCTGCGCGGGTCGGACGAGATCACCGTGCCGGCTCTCTTCTCGATCGAGGTCGCAGCCGCGCTCGCCCGGGCGGGTGATCCGCCCGCGACGATCCGGAAGTACGTCGAATCGCTCGTCGCCGCCACGGACCGGGTGCTCCCGATCGGGCCGCGGGCAGCGGCGAGAGCGCGCGAGGTGGCGCTGCGATGGCGCCTCCGAGCGGCCGATGCCGTGTACGTCTCGCTCGCGCTTGCGGAGGGCGTGCCGCTCTGCACGCTCGACAGGGAGCTCGGCCGGCGCTGCGCCGGCGTATGCACCGTGATCGCGCCCTGAGCTCAGCGCGATGTGCGAAGGAGCGACCGGAGCCGGACGAGCGCCCGCATCGCGGGATGATCGTAGATGCGCTCGACCATCAGCGACACCTTCGCTCGCTCCTCGTACATGCCGGCGATCGCGTCCTCGAGGTGCGCCTCGTAGAGCGGCCGGTGCTTCTCGACGAGCGTTCGCATGAGCCGCGTGCTGACGCCGGGCGTCCGCGAATGGTGCTCCCGGCTCGTCGCGCCGCGCCGGTAGTAGACGAGCACCTCGGGCACGCAGCGTCCGCGCCAGCCGCGCGCGGCCGCGCCGAGCCAGAGGTCCCAGTCCTCGCAGCTCTCGACGAAGCGGGGGTCGTAGCCGCCGGCGTCCGCCCACAGCCGGCGGCGGAAGAGCGAGGCCACGTGGATCGTGCAGCGGGTGAGGAGTGCCTCGACCGTGAAGTCGCCCGTCTTCCAGGTGCCGTGATGCGCGCCGACGAGCCCGACCCACGTGTAGACGACGCCGAGCGCCGGGTCGGCGTCGAGGAGCGGCACGGTCTTCTCGAGGAACGTCGGGGCGAGCCAGTCGTCCGCGTCGAGCGGGAGGATCAAGTCGGCGTGCGCGCGCTCGATCGCGAGGTTGCGCGCGTGGGACGGACCGCGGTTCTCGGTGCGGTGGAGCGCGACGTCCGGCCGGCGCGCCGCCTCGTCGAGGAGCGCGATCGTCTGCGCGTCGGTCGACCCATCGTCCACGAGCACGAGCTCGAAGTCGCGCCAGGTCTGCGCGGCGACGCTGTCGAGCGCCTTCCGGAGCCAGCGTCCCGCGTTGAACACGGGCATGATGATCGACACGCGCGGCGTGCGCCCGTCGGGCGTCACGCGCGGCCCTCGAGCGCGACCGCGGGAGCCGGGGCCGCCTCGCGGCGGAGCGCGCGGAGCTGCGGGAGCGCACGGGCGAGGCCCGCGACGTACCCGAGCGCCTCGCGCCGCCGGCACTCCGCCGCGAGGCGTCCCGCGTCGATGGGCTCGCGCGGCGTGTATGGCGCACGGAGGAGGTGGCGCGCGTAGAGCCAGCGGATCCGCCAGAGCGCGCGGAGGAGGCCGCGGTTCCGCAGCACGAAGATCGCCGCCGACCGGCCGCCCCGCGAGTGGCGCGCGAGGAACCACGCGGGGGTGAGGCGCTCCGCGGAGATCCAGTGGTCGACGATGGCGTCGGGCGCGTAGTGCACCTCCCCGCCGGCGTGCTCGAGGCGGTAGCAGAGGTCCGTCTCCTCGTGCTGGAGCTGGCTCCGGCCGCGGAGGCCGACGCGGGTCGAGAAGCCCCCCTGGGCGCGTGCGGCGGCCATGCGGAAGGAGATGTTGGCGCCGTAGGGATAGTCCGCGTGCCCGTAGCGGATGCGTTGTGGCCGGTCGCCGAGGTCGAAGGCGCTGAGCGCGGGGAAGAGGGCCGGCGTGAGCCAGGGGGGCGGGGGTGAGGGAAAGTGGAGGAGCACCCGGCCGCCGACGCACGCGACGCGGGGGTCGGCATAGGGCCCGAGGAGCGCGGCGAGCCATCCCGGGCGCGGCACCGCATCGTCGTCGAGGAACGCGACCACGTCGGCGCGCGCCTCTGCGAGGGCGCGGTTGCGGGCGGCGGAGAGCCCGAGCTCGGGCTCGACGACGAGGCGGAGCGCGGGCGCGTGGCGGCGGGCGAGGTCGCCGAGCACAGCGGGGGTGCGGTCGGTCGAGGCGTTGTCGACCACGAGCACGTCGGCATCGTTCGCCCGGGCCTCGGCGACCGCGTGCTCGATCGCCGGGCCGATCATCCCGGCGCGATTGTGCGTGCAGATGACGACGGTGGTCGAGACCATGACGTCAGCCGTCCAGCGTCGCGACCTCGCGCGACATCGGTGGTCGAAGACGTCGCAGCCGTTGCGCGTGCCACATCACGGCGCGCGTCGCGAGGAGCGCGAACCCGGCGGCGATCCCCGGGACGTAGCCGAGCCGACCGACGAGGGCGAGGGGACGCGTGGGCGACGGCGCCGCCGGGTGGACCGCACGCCCGCGCGCGGAGAGGGCCCGCTCGTAGATCTCCTCGTGCGCGATCGCCACGGCGTCCCAGTCGAAGTGTCGCTCGACCAGCCGGCGTCCCTCGCTCCCGAGCCGGGCGGCGAGCGCGCCGTCGTCGAGCAGGCGGAGGACGGCCTGGGCGAAGTCGTCAGCGCCGTCGGCAAGGAGCAAGTGCTGTCCCGAGACTGCCCCGAGACCCTCCGCGCCGAGACGGGTCGTCACGACCGGACGCGCCATCGCGAGCGCCTCGAGGACCTTCCCTCGCATCCCGGTCCCGAAGCGGACCGGGGCGACGACGATGCGGGCAGCGGCGAGGTGGGGACGGACGTCGTCGACGGCGCCCGTGATCTCGACCACGCCGGGCCGCGCGAGCGCCGCGACGTCGGGCGTGACGCCCCGTCCCAGGATCCGCAGGCGCACGGGCCGGTTGACCCGTGGGAGGACCTGGTCGACGAGAAACGTGACCGCGTCGACGTTCGGCGGGTGGCCGAAGTGGCCGACGAAGGCGAGGTCCGTCTCGGGCGCGACCGTCGTCGCCGACAAGCGGAACCGGGCGCAGTCGACGCCGCAGGGGCTCACCGAGACCGGGAGATCGGGATCGAAGCGGCGGAGCCGTGCGGCGTCCTCGGCCGACATGGTGACGACCCGGTCGACGCGGCGGAGCGCGCGGAGCTCGAAGTCGAGGTCGCGGAGATAGCGATGGAGGAAGACCGCCGCGCGTCCCAGCCCCCCGTGCTGCGCCCGCCAGAGGGCGCGATGCTGCGCGAAGCCGACCTGGTGAACGGTGAGGATCGTCCGGGGCGCGGGACCGGGAATGCACTGCGCCATCTCGCTGAACTCGTACTGCACCACGTCCCAGCGCCCGGTGGCGAGCCGAGCCGCGATGGCGGCGGGGAACGCCGGGTTGACGAAGCCGCCCGCGACGGTGCGTGGGAGGAGCGCGAGTGGGTCGTCGGGACGCCACGGGTCGCGCGGGACGACGTCGATCCGTGCGAGCCCGGGTGGGAGCGAGTTCCGATCGCCGAGATCGCCGGGATCCGCGAAGGTGAGGAGCGTGATGTCGTGCCGGGGGGCGAGACGCGAGAGGAGGTTCCACCACCGCTCGCGCGCGGCAGAGACTCCACGGGATGGCAGATCCGGGGTCACCCAGAGCAGGCGAAGACGACCCGGCATGCTGGTGTGCGACATAGCGCGCGCATCGGACGAGGACAAATCGCGAGGCGAGCCCGCTGGCAATTGCGCGGCATCCTTGTTAGCGAGGACGACCTCTCGGATGCGCGTCCTCGTGGTGTCGAACACGCCGTTTCTCCCGGCCGACGCGGGCAACCGGCAGCGGATCAACCGCATGATGGAACATCTCGACGCGCGCGGGTTCGAGCTCGGCATGCTGCTTCTGGTCGACCCGGCCGCCGGCCGGCCGGATGTTTCGGGGATGGCGGGGCGGCTCGGATACTTCGAGCTCGCCCGCCCGCCGCTCCTCTGGCGTGCCCTCGGGCGACTGTCCGCCCTCGCAATCCGGCTGGGAGGAGACGACGCGGCGGACGGGCGCGACCCGCTCGGCGTCGACGACTGGTGTCCCTCGTGGTTTCGTGCGCGGGCGGCGCGCGTCGTGCGCGCCTGGCGGCCCGACGCGGTGATCGTCGTCTACGTCTTCCTCTCCGCCTGTCTCGAGGCGATCGCAGCGTGCGCCGGGGAGCGGCCGCTCACGATCATCGACACCCAGGATGTCATGCATCAGCGTGCCGCTGCCTTGGCCGCCGCCGGTCTCGCACCACGTTGGTTCACGACGAGCGACGCGGAGGAGCGCCGCGGTCTTCTCCGCGCGGACGTCGTGATGGCGATCAGCGAGGCCGACGCCGGCGTGTTCCGGAAGATGCTGCCCGGGCGCTCCGTGCTGACCGTCCCCCACGGTGAGCCGCCCGATTGCGCGCCACTCGCCGCGGCCGCCCCCGCGCGGCTCCTCTTCGTCGCCTCGTACAACGATATGAACGTGCGCGGCCTGACGGCGTTCCTCGAGCGGTCGTGGCCGGCGCTGCGCGCGGCGGTGCCCGGTGTCGAGCTCGTGGTGTGCGGGACGATCGCGTCGAAGCTCGCACGGGTTCCGGGCGGGGTGACCCTTCTCGGCTTCGTCCCATCGCTCGCCGAAGAGTACGCGCGCGCGCGGGTGGTCATCAATCCGGTCGCCGCCGGGACGGGGCTCAAGGTGAAGCTCGTCGAAGCGCTCTGCCATGGCCGCCCCGTGGTCTCCATGTCCGGCGATGCGCGCGAGTTCCGGACCGAGGGCGCGGTCAGTGCCGAGGATCCCGTGGCCTTCGTGGATGCCGTTCGCCGCCTCTGTCTCGACGACGCGCTCTGGCGGCATGCCGC
>CAZLYE010000659.1:0-4690 GCA_964562865.1 uncultured Binatia bacterium (SeqCode)
GAGCGCCGCCCGGCGCCGCGTCGAGACCACCTTCGGCGTCGCGGTGATGGCCGAGCGCACGGCGGCGGCCTACCTGGAGCTCCTCCGCGAGAAGGCACCGCCCGCCGCCGTCGCCGCGGCCTGAGGCCGGTACGCCACCCGACCCGACGCAGCTCGAAGCGCCCGACCTGCGGCACGTGCTCGGGCGGGCCGTCCGGCTCCGCTGTCCGCGCTGCGGTCGCACCCCGCTCTACGCGGGCTGGTTCCGCATGCACGAGCGCTGCGCGGCGTGCGGGTTCCGCTACGAGCGCGAGCAGGGCTACTTCGTCGGCGCGATCTACCTGAACTACGCGGCGACGGTGGGGGTCGCGGCGGGCACCGTCCTCCTCCTCGACTCGATCGTGGGGCTCTCGCTCGCCCAGCAGATCGTGCTCGGCGTCGCGCTCGCGGCGCTGGTCCCGGTCCTCTTCTTCCGGTATTCCCGGAGCCTGTGGCTGTCGGTGGACTACCTCGTGACGCGGGCGGACGAACGGAGCGAGCGGAGGCGCCGGCGCGCGCGCTGAGCGAGGCCGCGGTCGAGGTGGCCGACGTCCACCACCGCTACGGCGACCGGGTGGCGCTCGACGGCGTCTCCTTCCGCGTCGAACGCGGGGAGCTGTTCGCGCTCCTCGGGCCGAACGGCGGCGGGAAGAGCACGCTCTTCAGGATCCTCTCGACGCTCGTCCGCGCCGGGGGCGGAGCCGCGCGCGTCGCCGGCCACGACGTCGCACGCGAGCCGGCGGCCGTGCGGCGCCGTCTGGGAGTCGTCTTCCAGCACCCGAGCGTCGACGCCCTGCTGACCGTCGACGAGAACCTCGTCCACCACGGCCACCTCTACGGGCTCTCGGGCCGCGCGCTCCGGACCGCGGTCGACGGGGCGCTCGCGCGCCTGGGGCTCGCCGAGCGGCGGCGCGACCGGGTGGGGAGCCTCTCGGGCGGCCTCATGCGGCGCGTGGAGCTCGCGAAGGCGTTCCTCGTCGGGGCCGACGTGCTGCTGCTCGACGAGCCGACGACCGGGCTCGACCCCCGCGCGCGGCGCGAGTTCCTCGTCCACCTGCGCGAGCTGCGAGACGCCGGAGGTCTCACCGCCGTGCTCACGAGCCACGACATGGACGAGGCGGAGCGGTGCGACCGCGTCGCCGTGCTCGACCGCGGGCGGCTCGTGGCGCTCGGCACGCCCGATGAGCTGAAGGCCGAGGTGGGCGGGGACGTCCTCGTGGTGCAGACGGCCGCGCCCGAGGCGCTGCGGGACCGGGTCCGCGGGCGCTTCGGCATCGACGGTCAGCTCGTCGACGGGACGCTGCGGCTCGAGCGCGCGCGGGGCCACGAGCTGGTGCGGGACCTCATCGAGGCGTTCCCGAGCGAGATCCGGTCCGTCACGTTCGGGAAGCCGACGCTCGAGGACGTCTTCGTCCGGCTGACCGGGCACCGGCTCGCGGAGGGCTGATGCTCGCCGTCGCGACCCTCTGGCACCGTGAGGTCATCCGCTTCGTGCGGCAGCGGAGCCGCGTGGTCGGCGCGCTGACGCAGCCGATCGTCTTCTGGCTCCTGCTCGGCGGCGGCCTCTCGGCCTCGTTCCGGCCGCCGAGCGCGCCCCCGGGCGCGAGCTACCTCGGCTACCTCTATCCCGGCATCCTCGCGCTGGTGCTGCTCTTCACCGCCATCTTCGCCACCATCTCGACCGTCGAGGACCGCCGGAGCGGCTTCCTGCAGGGCGTGCTCGTCGCCCCGGTCGGCCGGACGGCGATCGTCGTCGGGCAGGCGCTCGGCGGGACGACGCTCGCGGTCGGGCAGGGCCTCCTCTTCCTCGCCCTCGCGCCGCTCGCTGGCCTCGCCCTCGCGCCGCTGCGGATCGTCGCGGCGACCGGCGTGATGATCGTGATCGCGTTCGGGCTGACGAGCCTCGGTCTCCTGATCGCGTGGCGGCTCGAATCCACGCAGGGCTTCCACGCGATCATGAACCTCATCCTCATCCCGATCTGGCTCCTCTCCGGCGCGTTCTTCCCGCCCGCCGGCGTCGCGGCGCCGCTCTCCTGGCTCATGCGGCTCGACCCGCTCACCTACGGGCTCGCCGCACTCCGCTCGAGCCTCGATCCCGCCGCCGCAGGGCTGCCGCCGCTCGCCCTGTCGCTCGGCGTCGCCGTCGCTTTCGCGGTGGTGGCGTGCGCCGGTGCCGTTGCGACTGCGCGCCGCCGCGTCGTGTGAGGCGGATGCCCGTGCGGGGCGGCGGGGGTGGCCTCGCGGCGACCTTCGACGAGCCCTCACCGGCGCCGGGACAGAGGAGGCGGCGGTCGCGGGCGAGGAGCGGGAGCCGCGAGGCCACCCCCGCCGCCCCGCACACGGGCATCCGCCTCACACGCCGTACAGCATCACGTAGATCACGACGCCGGTCACCGACACGTAGAACCACGTCGGAAGCGTCCAGCGGGCGAGGCGCACGTGGCGGCCGAAGCGGCCGCGGAGCGCGAGCACGAGCGTCGTGATCGCGAGCGGCGGGATCGTGGCGGCGAGGACCGTGTGGGTGCCGAGGATCGCGAAGTAGACCGGCCGGGTCCATCCGTGGCCCGGGAAGCGCGTCGTGCCGACCTGCAGGTGGTACGTGAGGTAGGAGGTGAGGAAGACGACCGAGGTGGCGAAGGCGGACACCATGCAGGCGCGATGGAGCCGCACGCGGCGGCGGCGGATCGCGAGGAAGCCCGCCGCGAGCAGGACGGCGCTCGTCGCGTTCAGGACCGCGTTCAGCGCGGGCAGCGCGGAGAGCGGGATCACGCGGCGCGCCCGGCGCGTAGCGCCTCGGCGTCGCGGACGAGGCGGGCGACGTCCGCCGGATCGGTCCCGTGGTAGTAGCCGCGGATGCGGAGCTGGCGGTCGATGAGGACGAGGCGGTCGCTGTGCGTGATGGGGGAGGCGGCCGGGCCGTCGTCCGCGAAGGCGACGCGGAACCCGTCGCGGAGGAGCGTCGCCATGGCGTCGCGCGCGCCCGTGACGAAGAGCCAGCCGTCGCCCGCGCCGGCCCGCGCGGCGTAGTCACGGAGGACCTCCGGCGAATCGTGCGACGGATCGACGCTGAACGACACGAGCAGCACCGCATCCGGGCCCGGCGGCAGCGTCTTCTGGAGTCCCGCCATGCGTGCGGTGAGCGCGGGACAGAAGTCCGGGCAGCGGGTGAAGACGAAGTCGGCGATCCAGACCCGGCCCGAGAGCCGGTCCGCGGTGAATGGCGTTCCGGCGCGCTCCGTCAGCGTGAACGGCGGGACGACGCCGAGGACCGGGAGCGTCCGGGGGCGGAAGACGAGCCACGCGACGACCCCGGCGACGGCGAGGATCCCCGCCGCCACGAGCGCCGTCCGTGGCGAACGACCGGCGTCAGTGCTCCGCTTCGGTCGCCGAAGGGACAACGTGGGTGAGGGCACGCGTCACCGCCCCCAGGTCGGGCATCAGCATGAACACGAGGAACACGCAGAGTACCGCGGGCGTGAGCGCGATCAACGCGAGCGTCCGCTTCTCGACCGAGAGGTGCATGTAGAACATGGCGACGAGCGCTGCCTTGGTGGCGGCGAGCATGATCAGCATGAGCACGATCGCGAGCCGCGCGATCGGCATGTAGATGACGGCGATCTCGACCGCGGTCAGGACCGCCAGCCAGGCGAAGACCTGGAGGTAGCGGCGGTGCTCGTGCGCGAGCTGCTCGGATGTGTGCACTGCCATCGTCCGTTCCTTCTCAGATGAGGTACACGAAGGTGAACACGAGGATCCAGATCAGATCCACGAAGTGCCAGTACAGGGCAGCGATCTCGACCTCGTTGTTCTCGTGGGCGCTGTACGTGCTCTTCCCGCCCGCGAGGAGGCTCGACACGAGGTAGACGACCCCGGCCGCGGCTGCTGCTGCGATGACGGCCACGATCGCGGAGAAGACGTGGGCGGTGACGACGATCGTCGCGACCGCCGCGACCGCGCCGACGACGCCCATGACGATCGCGCCCCCGACGCCGCGGACGGCGCGCCCGAGGACCGCGCTCAGATAGGTCACGCCGCCGAACACGTGGCAGCCGTGGAAGCCGGTCAGGATGAAGAACGTGGCGCCGAAGTTGTTCCTGGCGATCGACTGGCCCTCGACCGTGATGAGCTTCGTCCACTCGAACGCCTGGAAGCCGAGGAAGGTGGTCCCGCCGAGGATCGTGAGGATGAGGAACTTCCGGAGGCCCGCCTGGTTGCCCTGCCGGATCGCCGCCAGCGCCTCCACCATCGTCACGCTGCTGCAGATGAGGAGGAACGTCATGAACGCCGTCAGCTGGATGCCGAGGACGCTCGACGGCCGCGGCCACGTGGGATCGCCGTAGCGGAGCGCCCCGTAGCCCGCGAGCAGGCCGCCGAAGCTCATCGCATCGGCGGCGAGGAAGACCCACATGCCGAGCTTGCCCCAGCTCTCGGGAGTGAGGGGCGACTCGGCCGGCTCGATCCCCAACCCGTGTTCCGCTACCGCTGCCTGGCTCACGCGAGGTCTCCTCCGTCGCCCTCGACCGGTGCGGATCGGCGGACGAGCCGGCCCATCCGGGAGGCGAGGTCGATGATGGTGGCCCGGCGCCGGCCGGGCATCCGTCGATGCTTGAGGAACAGGAAGGCGCCGATGACGGCGACGATCGTGTACGGCGTCGCCATCAGGAAGAGGATG
>CAZLYE010000660.1:0-3539 GCA_964562865.1 uncultured Binatia bacterium (SeqCode)
TCCCGCTCCTCGCCCGCGAAAGCCGCGTTCAGGAGCGAGGCGGGTCGCGGGCTCGTCGAAGGTCGCCGCGGACCCCGCCCCAGCCCCGCGCCTCGCCTACGGCTTCGACCCGCCGTTGCCGTCGGGGTCGAGGGGCAGGGTCACGACGAAGGCGGCGCCCGGCTCGACGGCGGTCCACTCCAAGCTTCCGCCGTGGGCCTCCACGAGCTCGCGGGCGAGCGCCAGGCCGAGGCCGATGCCCTGTGCCTTCGTGGTGCAGAAGGGCATGAAGAGGCGGTCGCGGACGTCGGGGGCGACCCCGGCGCCCCAGTCGCGCACCGTGATGCGTGCGACGGTGTCCTCGACGGTGGCGCGCATCTCGACGCGGCCCTCGGCCGGCGTCGCGTCGATTGCGTTGTCGAGCAGGTTGGCGATCGCCTGCTTCACCTTGTGCTTGTCGACGACGACCGTCGTGTCGGAGCCGGGGACGATCGCGAGCCGGACCGAGCGCTCCGTGGCGCGCGGAAGGCACTCGCTCGCGCACTCCTCGACCAGCGCGGCGAGCGACTGGGGGTAGAGGTTCAGGGAACGGTCCTGCCCGAAGCGCAGGAGCTCGTCGATCACCCGGTTGGCCTCCTCGACGCTCGCGAGGATGCCACGCGCGTGGTCGCGGACGCTCCGGGCCCACTCCGCGCCGTCGCGCTCGGCGGCCTCGCGGGCGAGGAGGTGTGCGAAGATGCCGATCGCCCCGTGCTGGCGCGCGATCTGGTGGAACACGGTGGACGCGGTGTGGCCGATCATCGCGAGACGGCCCCGGCGGGCGAGCTCGTCCTGCACGTCCACCAGCTCGCGCCGCCGGCGCTCGCTTTCGACGCGCGTGTCGTTCAGGCGCTTCAGGACGGCGTGGAGGACGAGGGTCGAGATGCTCGCGCCGACCCACGCCGGCGCGCCCCCGCGGGCGTAGCAGAGGAGGAGGAAGGTCACCATCACGACCTGCAACGCGGCTGTCGCGACCAGCATGTCCGGGCCGAGGGCCCGGGCGAGCCGGGCCCATCCGCGCCGCGGCGCCATCCGTCCCGGAATGGGGAGTACGAACAGCCATGCGGCGACGACTGTCTCGGTCAGCACGACCGTGAGGAAGAGCGGGGTGTCCGGCAGGACGCGGCGGACGGTCGCGACGGCCGCCACCCGGACGGCGTGGTCGCTCACGTTGACGAACTGCCGTAGGTGACCGTCGACGCCGGCGCCGGGCGGGGAGGGCTCCCCGCGTACGCGCCGCACGGACTCGGCCGTGATCCCGGTGGCGCGGACGAGCCCCGCGCTGTCGAGGACGACGATCAGCACGAAGCCGAGCGTCGAGGAGACCCAGAAGACCGGCAGCACGGCGGGCCCGATCAGATACGCCGCGGCCGTGCTCGTCCACGCCGCCGGGAGGTAGATCTCCGCACCCTCCGCGAGCTGGATGTGGAACGGCCACTCGAGCGTGAGGACCGTGAGCACCGTCAGGCAGAGCGGCCAGGCGGCCGGATCCGAGAGGAGGAGCCCGCCCAACGCGAGCGGCAGGTGGAGGAAGCGAAGCCACGCGAACGGCTCCCCCGCCGGCGCCGCGGCCGGCGGAAAGAGCCTACGGATCCACGAGGCCGGCCTTGATGGCGAGGACGGCGGCGCGGGTCCGATCGGAGACCTCGAGCTTGCGGAAGATGGAAGCGACATGCGACTTCACGGTCTCCTCGCTCACGAAGAGCCTGCGAGCGATCTGACGGTTCGTCTCGCCGGTGGCGAGCAGCTTCAGGACCTCCTCCTCGCGGGACGAGAGCTGGGCCAGCCCGGCCGGCCGGGGCGGCGCCTGCCGCGCCTGGAACTCGCGCAGGAACCGCGACGCCAGCTCGGGGCTGACGACGTGCTCGCCGGCGGCGATGCGTCGCAGCGTCGCGACCAGCTCGGCGGCCGGCGTGTGCTTCAGGACGTAGCCGGCCGCGCCCGCCTGCATCGCCGCGAACAGGAGGTCGCCGTCCGCGAAAGCGGTCAGCATGACCACCCGGAGCTCCGGGAGCACCTCGCGGATATGCCGTGTCGCCTCGATGCCGCTCGCGCCGGGCAGCTCGATGTCCATCAGGACGATGTCCGGCGCGAGCTGCGCGAGCCGGTCGAGGGCGATCACGCCGCTCGTCCACTCGCCGACCACGGTGAAGTCGGGCTCGGCGTCGAGGCACTGCGTCACGCCGGCTCGGAAGATCGGATGGTCCTCGACCACGATGACGCGGTGCGCTCCCGCCGGCACGAGGGAATCATCCTGCCGGAGCGGCGAGACCGTCAACGACGACGACGAAAAAAAACCCTCGAGTCCTTGAATTTTCCCCCGAACGGGTGATTGTCTGCGCCGCCGCCGCGCACGTAGACCCGGCGGCCGAGTCGGGGCCGGACGAATCGGGGGGGTTGCATGGGACTGTTCGTCGAGTGTCGTGCGGCGTCGCGTTCCGGGAGACGGAGAGGGTTCAGGCGCGGCGGGCGCGCGCTCGTCGCGTGCCTCGTGCTGGCGTGGGTCAGGCCCGCCGCGGCGCTGTTCCTGGATTCCAACCGCGACTTCGAGATCCGCGCTCGGGCCTACACCGAGGGCGTGCTGGCTGCGGAGAGCTCGGAGCCGCAGACGCGCCCCGCGCGCTCACCGTTCCAGCTCATCTCGCACCGGAACTTCTTCAACCCGGAGTTCGACGCGAAGCTCACGCGCTACCAGCCGTTCCACCTGGACGATATGTCGTTCCGGCTCGCGCTGTGGGGCTTCTACGACGGCATCTACGACTACGGCACTAGCCAGTACCTGCGCGGCTGGGACTCGCTCCAGGGCCGGATCACCCAGGGCCACACGCTGACGGCGCCGATCACACGGACCGATCAGAAGATCTCGGCCTGGAAGACGTACGTCTATCAGTCCGACCCGGTGCTCGGGAGCTACGGCGAGGTTCCCTTCCGGATCAACGAGTCGTATATGAACCTGAGCAAGGGGCCGCTCTTCGTCCGCGTCGGCCGGCAGGCGATCTCGTGGGGCGAGTCGGACACGGTCGCGCTCCTCGATGCCAACGATCCTTTCGACGTGACGCGCGGCGTGGTCGGGCTCTTCGAGGACGTCGACGAGGCGCGCATCCCGCTCTGGACGCTCCGCACGACGTACACGCTCTTCGACACGTGGGGCCCGCTGTCGAGCGGCTTCCTCGAGGGCTACGTCGTCCCCGGCAGCATCGACACGACCGTGACCCCGTTCCCCATCCCGAAGGCGAGCCCGTACTCCCCGCCCCAGGACGATCCGCAGGCGCTGATCGCCGGCCTCATACCCCCGAGCATCGCGGGCCCCATCGTCAAGGGCGCCTTCGGGGGCATCCAGCTCGGCATCTACGACCACCTCCCGTCGCGCTCGATGAGCAACAGCCGCTTCGGGATCCGGCTGGGCGGACTCATCGCGCGCGATTACACGACCAGCATCTGGTACTACCGGACCTTCGCGAACCAGCCCGTGCCGCGCTTCCTTCCGCTCGATGTCTCGCGGGCGCCGATCGCGCATCCGG
>CAZLYE010000661.1:0-3822 GCA_964562865.1 uncultured Binatia bacterium (SeqCode)
CAGCAGGCGGAACCCCCAGTAGAAGTTCGAGGCCGCGCGACGGGTGAGCGCCTCGCAGTGCTCGTAGGCCTCGGCGACGCTGCTCATGCCCAGACCTCGCGCAGGACGAGCCGGGCGAGCTGTCCGTGGGTCAGCGTCGGCCGGCGGGCGAAGACGTCGTGCTCGGCGGCGGCGATGCCGTCGAGGACGGCCAGGCCGCCGTGGGCGAAGAACCGGACCTCGCGGCGGAGCCGTCCCGTGACGAGGCCGGTCAGCGTCAGGCCGCGACGGAAGAGCGCCCGCGTGCGCTCGATCTCGAAGGCGAGGAGCTGCTGGAAGCCGGCGGTGACGCGTCCCGTCTCCAGCGCCTCGCGGCTCCCGGGAAAGCGGTCGAGGTCCTCCTGCGGGAGATAGACGCGGCCGCGGGCGTGGTCCTCGCGTACGTCCTGCCAGAAGTTGGTGAGCTGGAGCGCGGTGCAGACGTCGTCCGAGCGCGCCTGGCACTCGGCGTCGCGGTAGCCGAAGAGGCCGAGCACGATGCGGCCCACCGGGTTGGCGGAGCAGCGGCAGTACTCGAGCACGTCGGCGAACGTGGCGAAGGTGTGGGTGTCGCCCGCGGCGTCCCGCCGGAAGGCACGGAGGAGGTCGCGGAACGGATCGAGGGGCAGGTCGTGGCGGGCGATCGTGTGGCCGAGCGCCAGGAACACGGGATGGTCGGCGTCGCCGGGATCTCGCGCGCAGGCGAGGAGGCGCGCCTCCCAGGCGGCGAGGCGGGCGAGCCGCCCGTCGTCGGGGCCCTCGTCCGCGAGGTCGTCCCCGCCGCGGGCGAAGGCGTACACGGCGGCGAGGTCGAGCCGGAGCCGCCGCGGCAGGAGCCACGAGCCGATCGTGAAGTTCTCGTAGTGCGACCGCGCGACACGGGCGCAGTGAGCGTACGCCGCCGCGAGGTCCGCGGCGCCGCTGCCGGCCGACCGCGCTGCGGCGCCGAGCGTCACGCGGCGAGCGCCCCCGGGCGCAGGTACTCGCGACGCTGGTTGCGGACGCCCGCGAAGACGAACTCGCCGGTGAAGTCCGCCGGCGGCTCACCGCCCGACTCGCCGCCGCGGACGAGTCGCTCGTAGGTCGGGACGTCGACGAACGTCCGCCCGGCGAGCAGCGCCGCGACGCCGGCGTCGGACACCGCCTCCACCCCGTGCGGGACGGTGCCGGTGAAGAACTCCGCGCAGCAGCCGCTGCCGTAGGAGAAGAGCCCGAGACGCCGGCCGGCGAGCGCGCGCCCCTCGGCCTCGAGGAGCGCCGCCAGGCAGAGGTAGAGCGACGCCGTGTACGTGTTCCCGACCCGCGCGACGGCTTCGAGGCCGGGCGCGGCGAGCTCCCGGTACGACGCGGCCGCCTCCTCTTCGAGCCGGGCCTCGACGGTCTGCCAGCGCGCGGGCGCCGCGCGCCAGTCGAGCTCGACCAGCCGGCGGTGCGCCTTCATCGCCATCTTGGGGAAGGGCGTGTGGTAGAGGAGCCGCGCGAGGCGGTCGGAGAGCGCTTCGCCGGGGCCGAGCGGCGGCCGCTCGAGCGCGCGGCAGGCGCCGAACGCGCCCGCGAGCGCGTCGAGGTAGCACTCGACCGAGTACTTCCCGTCGACGATCGCCTCCCGGCGGTCGAGCGGGCGCCAGAAGTCGTGCACGTTCCCGGCGTACGTGCCGCTGTGCTCGCCGAGAACGAGGGCCCGCGGCTCCGGCCCGACGAGCATCGCGACCGCGCCCGCGCCCTGCGTCGGCTCGCCGGGCGAGCCGATCTCGTAGCGCGCGATGTCGGCCGACACGACGAGCGCACGGCGCACGCGTCCGCTGCCCGCACGCACCCAGTCCGCAGCGGTCATGAGCGCGGCGGTCCCGGCGTAGCACGCGTGCTTCAGCTCGTAGACGCGGCAGCGCCGGCCGATGCCGAGGAGATCGTGGACGAAGATGCTGACCGGCTTGGAGTGGTCGACGCCGGTCTCGGTCGCGACCAGCAGCATCCCGATCTCCTCGGGGTCGACGCGGGCGGCGCGCAGCAGCCGGGCGCCCGCCGTCGCCGCGAGCGTGACGACGTCCTCGCACGGCGGCGTGATGGCCATCTCCCGGACGCCGAGCCCCGCCGACAGCTTCTCCGGCGGGATGCCGCGCGCGGCCGCGAGGTCCGTCAGGCGGAGCGCGTACTGCGGGACGTGAACCGCGAGCCGCTCGATGCCGACGCTCATGACCGCTCCTCCGCGAGCCGCGCCCAACGCCCGAGCGCCATCAGCGGGAAGTAGTGCCGGTAGAGGTGGTAGCGGAGGTAGAAGTGGCGCGGGAAGCCGGTGCCGGTGAAGAGCCGCTCGCTCCACGTCCCGTCCGGACCCTGGGTGCGGAGGAGGTGGTCCATCCCGCGCTCGACCGCGTCGCTGCGCGGCCCGTCGGCGGCGAGGAGCCCGAGGAGCGCCCACGCGGTCTGCGACGGCGTGCTCTCGCCGCGGCCGGCGAGCGACTCGTCGTCGTACGACCCGACCGACTCGCCCCAGCCGCCGTCGGGGTTCTGGCGCGAGCGCAACCAGTCGACCCCGCGGCGGATCCACGGCGCGCGGAGGTCCTCGCCGATCCCGGCGAGCCCCTCGAGCGCGCACCACGTGCCGTAGATGAAGTTGACGCCCCAGCGGCCCCACCACGAGCCGTCCGGCCGCTGCGTCCGGCGGAGGAAGTCGATCGCGCGCGCCGCGCGACCGAAGTCGGGCCCGTAGCCGGCCGCCCCCATCAACGACAGGAGCCGTCCGGTGAGGTCCTCCGTCGGCGGGTCGATCATCGCCTCCATGTCCGCGAACGGGATGCGGTTCAGGAACTCGGCGGTGTTGTCAGTGTCGAAGGCACCCCACCCGCCGCTCCGGCTCTGCATGCCGAGCGTCCAGTTGAGGCCGTAGGCGATGGCGCGCCGGCCGGCGGGCGTCGTGGCGAGCGGGAGCGCCTGCAGCACCATCAGGATCACCGCCGTGTCGTCGACGTCGGGGTACCAGTCGTTCGCGAACTCGAAGGCCCAGCCCCCCGCCTCGAGGCGCGGGGTCCGGACCGCCCAGTCGCCGGTGCGGAAGATCTGGTTCGCGACGAGCCAGTCGCCCGCGCGCGCGAGGGCCGGATGCGCGGGATCCATCCCCGCCTCGAGCAGCGCCTTCGCCGCGAGCGCCGTGTCCCAGTTGGGCGAGACGCACGGCTGGTAGAGGAGCGTCCCCTCCGACTCGACCAGGAAGTCGTCGACGCCCTGGACGCCGCTCACCATCGCCGGATGGTCGGGTGCGAAGCCGACGGCGTGGAGCGCGAGGACGGAGTTCAGCATCGCGGGCTGGATGCCGCCCCACTGCCCGTTCTTGTCCTGATGGCGGATGATCCACTCGATCGCGCGCGCGATCGCGCGTCGGCGGAGCGGCTTCCACGGGCCCCGCCCGGTGACCTTCACCGCACGGTCGAGCGCCAGGAAGAAGTTCCGGGTCGTCACGAGCTCGCGCGAGCGGGCGAAGGAGAGATCGGCGCGCTCCGGAGGTCCGGCCCAGAGCTCCGGCACGGCGGCGCCCGCGGCGACCCGCACGGCCGGGGGGTGCGCCATGAGCAGCGTCAGCGGGACGACCGTCCCGCGCGCCCAGCTCGACATCGCGTAGATGTTGAGCGGGAACCACGGCGGGAGGAGGACGAGCTCGACCGGCATCGCCGGCACGCCGGCCCACGGGAACTGGCCGAAGTACGCGAGCCAGATGCGCGTGAAGACGCCGGCGCGCGCGAGGCCGCCGTGGCCGAGGATGAAGTCGCGGGCGCGGCTGAGCGCCGGCTCGTCCGCCGCGAGTCCGGC
>CAZLYE010000662.1:0-4381 GCA_964562865.1 uncultured Binatia bacterium (SeqCode)
CCCCCCAGCGCCGCCTGTGAGCGCGCGAGCGATCGTCGAGCGACCCACGCGACGCCCATCGCGCGCGAACCGAAGGCGCAGGGGGCACCCCGCGCCGCTCGACCCGTCCACCGACACCGCTATGACGACGGCGGCCGCCGCCGATGCCAGTCGGTCGCGCGCTCGTATCCGTGCCCGGCAGCGAGCACCTCGCCCTCCGCGAACGGTCGCCCGACGAGCTGCAGGCCGATCGGGAGCCCGTCGCGGGTGAAGCCGCATGGCAGGGCCAGCGCGGGGAGCCCGGTCAGGTTGAAGGGACCGGAGAAGCGGCAGATCGCCTCGACCGCCCCGACGTCGTCGTCGCCGAGACGCACCACGATCTCGCCGATCCGGGGCGCGGGAAGCGGAGTGGCCGGCGTCGCGAGCACGTCGACGACGCGGAGCGCGGCGAGCATCTCCTCGTAGAGACGCGTCCGGAGACGCTGTGCCGCGAGGTAGTGCCCCGCGCTCACGACCTTCCCGAGCTCGAGGTAGACCCGGCTCTCGATGCCGATCCGGTCGAGCCGGGGCGCGATCAGCGGCCCGAGCGCGCTCCGCGCCTCGGCGAGGATCACGGCGCCGAGCATCGGGCTCGCGAGCCGGAGCGTCGGGAGCGCGACGTCGGTCAGGACCGCGCCCTCGCTCCGGAACGCCGCGAGCGCCGCCTCGAAGGCGGACGCGACCTCGGCGTCGATGGGCGCGCCGCAGGACTCGCGCGGAACCCCGACGCGGAGCCCGCGGAGCGGACGGCCGAGACCCGCCACGTAGTCGGGCACCGGCACGCGCGCGCTCCCCCGGTCCGACGGATCGTGCCCCGCGATCACCTGGAGGACCAGCGCCACGTCCTCGACGGTCCGCGCCATGGGCCCGACGTGGTCGAGCGACCAGGCGAGCGGGGTCACGCCGGCCCGGCTGACGCGCCCGTACGTCGGCTTCAGGCCCGCGAGGCCGCAGAAGCTCGCCGGAACGCGCACGGAGCCGCCGGTGTCCGAGCCGAGCGCCGCGGGGACGAGTCGCGCCGCGACCGCGGCACCCGAGCCGCTGCTCGACCCGCCGGGCACGCGACCGGCCGCCCACGGGTTGGCCGGCGTGCCGAGTGCCGGATTGACGCCGGTCGGGCCGAACGCGAGCTCGTGCAGGTGCGTCGTGCCGATCACGACCGCGCCCGCGGCGCTGAGCCGCACGACGACGGGCGCGTCCGCCGCCGCAGGAGGGTCGCCCGCGAACGCCGCGCTGCCGTTCGTCCGCGCGACCCCGCGGACCGCGATCATGTCCTTCACCGCGACCGGCACGCCCGCGAGCGGGCCGCCGGCGCCGCTCGCGAGCGCACGGTCGGCGGCACGCGCCGCCGCGAGCGCCTCGTCGGCCACGACGGTCGCGAAGGCGTGCACGGTGCCGTCGCGCGCGCGGATCGCGGCGAGGCAGGCCTCGGCGACCTCGACCGCGCTCGCCTCGCGGCGGCGGAGTGTCGCCCCGATCTCCGCGACCGACAGCTCGCTCAGCATCGCACCCGGCGGGCTCACGCCGGCGCGTCTTCGGGAAGACGCCGCGCGGGCGTGAAGGGCTCGAGATCGCCGACGGCGATCGCAGCCAGCTCGTCGAGCGACGTCACCATCGGCCCTGCCGCCGCCACGACCACGTCGGTGAGCTCCGCCGGCAGGTCAACGCCCGCCGCGAGTAGCCGTCGCCGGAGGTCGTCGCCGTCGCCCATCACCCGTCAATAGGGGACGCGCGCGCCGCCGCGCAAGAGACGCGTCAACGAGCGATTGCTCCCGATGCGGTCGGGCCGTGGAGCCCGCCACCGGCGCCCGGGAGCCGGCCGACGCCGCGCGCGAGGCCGGGTCCGCCGTGCAACGCGGCGACTGCGCCCGGGACGCGAGGCACCGGCATGCCGAGCCTGGCGCCCGCGACGACCGGAGGCGCGACGGGGACGCGACGGATCGGCGGGACGTCCGCTCCGCGGAGGGGCGGCCGCGCGCCGAACGGCGACGGGACGGCGGGTCGCGCGATGCGCACCGGACTCGGCCGGGGCGCGGGCGCAGCGTCGAGCGACGGCCGCGCCGCGACCGGAGTGGACCCGAGGCGCCAGGGATACCCGAGCCGCGCCTCGGTCGTGCGGGCCGCGCCGAGCTCCGGCGCGACGCTCGGCCGCGCGAGCTGCGCGCGACCCGGGCGCTGCGGCGCGATCGTGCCGGCCGGTCTGCGGTCGAGGCGCGTGACGGGGCGCGCGGAGACCCGCTCGACGTGGTGCAGCCCCGGAGGCCGCTCGTGCATCGGATCGCGGTGCTGCCAGCGATGGACGACGTCGTTCGGCACCAGGTGATGGTCGACGACGAGGCGGGCGAGGTTTCGGGAGCAGAAGTCGCGATCGTGGACGAAGACGAACTGGTTGATCACCGTGACACCGAACGGCGACAGTGGTGCCCAGCCGACGAAGCCGTCGCCCCAGAACCAGTCGACCCACGCGGGGCCCCACACCGATCCCGGGACCCACACCCAGCCGACCGGGAGCAGCACCCAGCGCCCGTAGTGGAACGTCCAGGCCCACGGCTCGAACGATCCCCAGGTCCAGCCGGCGGGCGTCCACGTCCAGGAGCCGTCGACGTACGGCGCCCAGCCGACCCTCACCGACGGTTCCCAGACGCGCCCGTAGGTCGCATCGTCCATCCAGGAGCCGTACGGGTCGAGCGCCCGGAGATCGGGTACCTCGTCTCCCGCCACCGCCGCCTGGTCGTACCCGCCGTCGGCGTAGGAACCGTCGTAGTACCCTGCGTCGTCCTGCGCGTGCGCGGGGAGGGCGCCGAGCATCAGGGGGTGGAGGAGCAGCACCCAGGCGAGGAGGAGGTGCTTCACACGCGCCTGAACACCGCGCTCCGGGGGGAGGTTGCGGCTAGCGGAAGCCGCCCTCCTCGACGACCTGGAGCCCCCCGAGGAGCCCCGGCGGCAGGCCTTCGACGAAGCGCGACGGCTGGCCGAGGACCATACCCGAGCTGCGGTCGTAGATGTCTATCGGGTAGCTCAGGTAGAGGTGCTCCTTCGCACGGGTGACGGCGACGTAGAGGAGCCGCCGCTCCTCCTCGACCTCCTCGCCGTCGTGGAGGTTGTGGTACGAGGGAAAGCGTCCGTCGACGAGCCAGATCACGAACACGGCCTTCCACTCGAGGCCCTTGGCGGAGTGGATGGTCGAGAGCGTCAGGAGCCCCTCGTCGACGTTCGCGGCGAGCACGTCCCCCACGCTGTCGGTCGGCGGCTCGAGCGCCATGTCGGCGAGCAGCGAGGCGAGGCTCCGGTAGCGCCCGGCGATCGTGACGAAGTGCTCGAGGTCCTTCTCGCGCTTGGGGAAGTCCTCCGGGTGCCGGTGGCGGAGCATCGGCGTGTAGAAGCCGACGACGCGTGCGACCTTCTCGCCGGGCGCCACGTCGTCGGACGCGACGTCGCGGAGGAGCGCGGCGAGCCGGCCGAGCTCCTTCGCGTACGCCGCCCGTCCCGGATACGCGGCCAACCGATCCGTCGCCTCGCCGAGGTCGGCGGCCGTCGCGATGTGCGTGAAGAGATCGTCCGCCGTCTTCGGCCCGACGCTGTCGAGCAGCAGAAGCACGCGGTGCCAGGAGACCGCGTCGCGCGGGTTCGCGACGATGCGGAGGTGCGCGAGGACGTCCTTCACGTGGGCGGTCTCGATGAACTTGAAGCCGCCGCGCTTGACGAACGGGACGTCGGCGCGCGTCAGCTCGAGCTCGAGGTCGAAGGAGTGGAAGCTCGAGCGGAAGAGGACCGCCATGTCGTCGAGGGAGACGCCCTCCTCGCGCAGCTCCAGGATGCGCTGAGTGACGAAGCGGGACTGCGCCTGCTCGTCCCCGCACTGGACCAACGTAGGCGACGCCGCTTCGCGGCTCCGCCGGATGGCCCGCAGCACCTTGGTGTGCTTCTCCGCCGCGCGGTCGATGATCGCGTTCGCGAGGTCCAGGATCGGCTGGGTCGAGCGGTAGTTCTCCTCGAGCTTCACGGTCTGCGTGCCGGGGAAGAGCCGCGGGAAGTCCATGATGTTCCGGAACGTCGCGCCGCGGAACGAGTAGATGCTCTGGCTGTCGTCGCCGACCGCCATGACGTTCTGGTGCGCCACCGCGAGGCCGCGCACGATCTCCGCCTGCAGCGGGTTCGTGTCCTGGTACTCGTCGACCATCACGTAGCGGTGGGTGCGGGAGAGCTGCTGGGCCACCTCGACCTCGTCGCGGAGCAGGTCGCGGAGGAGGACGAGGAGGTCGTCGTAGTCGACCAGGTTCTTCTCGCGCTTGTAGCGCGCGTACTGCTCGCCGAGGCGCACCAGGTCCTCGAGGTGGTCGTAGAGATGTGCGTAGCTCTCCTC
>CAZLYE010000663.1:0-2654 GCA_964562865.1 uncultured Binatia bacterium (SeqCode)
CAGGCCGACCGGCCGTCGACGCAGGCCTCGAAGCATCCGGGTGAGACGCCGCGGCAGAGGCCGCGCGCGTCGTCGAAGTCGCTCTTGCACTGCGACTTGCAGTCCGCGTACGTCGCCTTCGCGTCCGTCCCGCACTGTCCCGCTTCGCTGACTCTCCCCACCACGCCCCAAAACAACAGCAGCGAGGCGGTCGCTACCAAGCTGGCAGCTCGCGTCCTCATCGATGGTCCTCCTGCGCCGCTTCTCGCGTCACGCGGCGTGACTGATGTTGCGCCCTCATCGGGCACTCACGCTCTCGATCACGACTACATTCCATACATCCGGAAATAGCGGCTGATCAATACGAAAAGTGAAGGGCGACGCGAAATCGACGCGTGTCTCGTCCACCGCTGCCCGATGGTCGTAGATCGTGCTCAGGCGCGCGGAAAACGGACGTACTCGTCGATCAGGGCGAACGCGAGCCCGGTGTCATCGGGGAGCTGCCGGCCCAGCCGTCCGCGAATGCGGAGGTCCTCCACCAACCGCCCGAGGATGAAGGGGAGCTCCAGGTCGTCGGTGTGCTCGCGCCAGGAGCGACGCTCCGCGTCGTCTGCGAAGCAGTAGGCCTTCCACGAGACCGAGAAGCGGAGCTCGTCGGAGCGCCAGGTCGCGACGCACTCGGCGCCCGCCCGGACGGTCCACCGTCCGTCGCCCTCGAAGACGAGCTCCATGCCGGGCCGGAGCGGCGGCATCGGACCCGACGCGGCGACCGGGTCGACACCGTGGAAGACCGAGTCGGTGTCGAGGACGATCGCCGTGTTGCGCTTCGCCGGGAGGGTGACCGGCCGTCCGCCCGCGCCGTCCGGCCAGAAGACGAACTCGCCGCCGCGGCACGCGCTGAACCACGACACCGCGGTGACGATCGGCATCCGCCATTCCGCGAAGAGACCCGAGTGGTGCATCACCACCATCAGCCAATGGGGGTAGCGCGTGCGGTTCGCGCCGCGGAACTCCGGGACGTCCGTGTGCACCGCGAGCTCCTGCCCGGGGACGAGGATGTTCGCGTAGACGATCGCCGGCTCGATCACGGGCCTCCCGTGGATCGCGCGCGCTGCCGCCACGAACGCGTCGTGGTTGAGGAAGCGTTCGATCCCGTCGACCATGATCCGGTCGCCGTACGCGTACGACTCGCGGAAGTAGTTGGTGCGCGCCGCGAGCGCGTCGACCGGCTCGCCCCGGCCGTGGCGACCGCCGGTGGCGAGGAAGTTCCCCACGGCGTCGTGTCGCTGGAGGAGACCCTCGCCGATCTCCACCTCGGCGGCCTCCTGCGAGTACATCCGGTACCGCCCGTAGCGCTCGCAGAGCCGCTGCATGTCGTCCGCTTCGGACGCGGAGAGGAGCGGGTCGAGCAGGTGCCAGGCGTGCGTCACGTCGTCACAGCGCCGCGTAGAGCGCGGCCACGATCCCAGCGGCGCGGGAGTCGCCGGTCGTGCCCGGGGACATCTTGTTCATCACGTACGCCCAGCCGACGCGCGCGTCGAGGTCCGCGACGCCGAGCGATCCGCCCCAGCCACCGTGGCCGAAGCTGCGCGGGTTCGGACCGAGGGGCAGCCGCTCGCTCCCGAGCATGAAGCCGAGCCCCCAGCGCATCGGGAAGCCGAGGACGAGGTCCCGGCCGTCGAACTGCGTCTCGATCGCCCGCGCGAGCGTCGCCTCGCCGACGAGCCGCACGTCGTCGAGCGCGCCCCCGCACGCGAGGGCCGCCATCACGCGCGCGACGGAGCGCGCGTTCCCGTGCCCGTTGGCCGCCGGGATCTCGGCGGCGCGCCACGCGCGCCGGTTCGCCACGCTCGGCGTCACGGGCGGGTTGCCGAGCACCTTCCCGAGGAGCGACTCCGGATCGAGCGCCACGCGCTGCCCCTCCGCCTGCGTCTCCGCGACCGTCGGCGCCACCATGTCGGCGACGCGGTGGTCCTCCGTCGCCGCGAGCCCGATGTGGAAGTCGGCGCCGAGCCGGGCCGCCACCTCGTCGCGGAAGAAGGCGCCGAGGGTCCGCCCCGTCAGCCGCCGGACCAGCTCGCCGACCAGGTAGCCGAACGTGATCGCGTGATAACCGCTCGTGCTCCCGGGCTCCCACCACGGGGACTCCGCGGCGAGCGCGCCGGCCATCCGGTCCCAGTCGTAGAGTGCCTCGGTGGGGAGCGGCTCGCGGATCGCCGCGAGACCGGCCCGATGGCTGAGCAGGTAGTGGACCGGCAGCGTCTCCTTCCCTCCCTGCGCGAACGCGGGCCAGTAACGTGCGACGGGGGCGCCGAGGTCGAGGAGCCCGCGGTCGACGAGCACGTGCGCGCAGAGCGCGGTCATCGCCTTCGTGGTCGAGAAGACGTTGACGATCGTGTCGCGCTCCCACGGCCGGGTGCGCGCCGGGTCGGCGCTCCCGCCCCACAGATCGACGACCGGCACGCCGTCGACCGTCGCGGCGAACGACGCCCCGATCTCGCGCCCCCGGGCGAAGTTGGCGGCGAAGGCGTCGCGCACGGCGGCGAACCGCGGCTCGCAGTCGCCGTGCACCGCGGGCGCGCTCGTCACGGCCATGGCCTACGCGAGCAAGGTCTGCGACCCGGCGCCGGGCTGCGCGATTGCTCGACGGCCTGCAGGAGACCGGCCCGCACCCG
>CAZLYE010000664.1:0-5118 GCA_964562865.1 uncultured Binatia bacterium (SeqCode)
ATCGCGAGGCCGAGGCCGGTCCCGTGCGGCTTCAGCGAGAAGAAGGGCTCGAACAGGCGGGGAAGGGCGTCCGCCGGGACGCCGGGGCCGTTGTCCCGGACCGTGACGGTGGCGTTGCCGTTCGTGCATCCGACCGCGATCGCGACCCGTCGCGTCCCGGCGGTGTCGCGGAGCGCGTCGGCGGCGTTCTCGATCAGGTTCAGCAGGACCTGGCGGATGCGCTCGCGATCGGCGCGGGCCGTGGCGTCGCCGGGCACGTCCAGCTCGACGCGGATGCCTGCCGCCTCGAGCCGCGGCCGGCACTGCTCGACGGTCGCGCGCACCAGTGGCGCGAGGTCCACGGGGTCGAGGCGGAACTCCTCGCGCCGGGCGAAGCGCAGGAGGTCAGCCACCTGCCGCTCGACGCGCTCCAGCTCGGCCAGGATGACCGCGTGCTCCTCCGTGAAGGGCGACCCTGGCTCACGCGCGAGCTGCTGGGCGAGACTGCGGGCGGCCGTCACCGGATTGCGGATGTCGTGCGCGATGCGCGCGGCGGTCTCTCCGATGGCCGCGAGCTTCTCGGCGTGCGCCAGCGAGCGCTCGACGGCGACGGTGCGGGCGAGGAGATCCGCCGCGTCGAGCACGAGGGCGAGCTCGGCGCCGAAGGCCTCGAGCGTCTCGACGTGGTGCTCGTCGCGCGTCGCCTGCCCGAGGAGGCCTCCCGCGACGAACAGGTGTCCCCAGCCCCGCCGTGGGCTCAAGACCGGGACGACGAGGCCGACGTTCGCGGCGGCGAGCGCCGTCCGGAGCTGTGGGTCCCGGAGTCCGTAGAAGGAGAACGCGCGCGTTGGGAGGGAACGGGTGGCGGACCCGTGCGGCCACACCGGGGCGATGGACACGAGCGAAATGTCCCCCTCTACCACCTCGCGACCGTCGTCGAGCAGGATCGCGACGCCGCGCGGCTGCATCACGCGGGCGAGCTCGGCGAGCGCCGCCCGGCAGCACTCGAGCGTGCCGCGCTCGGGCGACAGACGCGTGAGGAACGCCTGCAGCTCCTCGCGCGCCCGCCGGCTCTGGCGGAAGAGGACGCGCACGATCACCGCCTGGAGCCACGGCCCTCCGACCGTGAAGACCCCGATCAGGGCAAAGATCGCCCCGAGGCCGACGAGCCGCCGGAGCTCGGGGTTCGCGACCCCCGCTGCGAGGCGCGGCACGTCGAAGTAGATGAGCGCCGTCGCGACGATCGTCGCGCCCGCGACCAGAACCGCGTATACCGTCTGGGCGAGCATCGCCGATGCGAACGGTGCGGCGGTCGCGAGCCCGAACGTCGTGTGCGCGAGGATCGAGATGTCGAAGGAGAAGTGAGCCGTCCCGGTCGACACGGGTGCGAGCAGGACGTTCCCGAGCCCGAGAAGGGCGGCCCCGGCGAGCACCACGAGGACGCCGCCGAGCGCCGTGTTGAACGCGACGTCGAAGTGGCGGGGCCAGACCCCGGCGCGGGAGAGCCGGTGCATCTTCCAGAACCCGAGCGCGACCATCGCGCCGGCATACGGCAGCTCGACGTGGTGTCTCGTCGCGGGCGCGTCCCACGGCAGCAGCACGGCGACGAGCGCCACCGCCGCCGCCACACCGTAATGGACCGTGAGCCAGCGCCGCGAGGGCACCTCCTCGCGGATCGCGAGCAGCGGGACGAGGTGGCGGAAGAGCGCGGCGCTTCCCACCTGGCTGACGGCGATGAGCGCCAGGAGCGAGCGGTGGAGGCCGGGCATCGTGCCGCCGAGCTGGGTCGGCGTGAGCTCGATCACCATGTGCGCGAAGTAGTGGGCGGCCATCAGCGACGCGAAGAGGGGCAGGATGCGGAAGAGCTGCCCCTGCGGCCGCCGGCTGCGGAGGAGCCGCCAGCAACCGCGCGTGACGATCGTCCAGACGAGCGCTGGGAGGAAGTGGAACCCGGCAGCGGCGAGGGGGGAGGTCTCCGTCATGCGTCGGACCCCCGTCGGTCGCCGCCGAGCGGCAGCTCGATCGCGAACGTCATGCCCGCTTCGGTCCGTTCGGCTGTGATCCGTCCGCCGTGCACGTCGATGGTCCGCTTCGCGATCGCGAGCCCCAGTCCGGTGCCGTGGGCCTTCAGGGAGAAGAACGGCTCGAAGAGGCGCGCGAGCGCTTCCGGCGGGACCCCCGGGCCGTTGTCCGACACCCCGAGCGTCGCGACCGACTGCCCGTTCCGGACCGCGATCGCGAGACGCCGGCCGGCCGGCACGTCGGCGAGGGCGTCGATCGCATTCTCGACCAGGTTGATGATCACCTGGCGGAGCTTCTCGGCGTCGGCGCGGGTGATCACGCCGGGGCGGAGGTCGAGCGCGGTCACGACGCCGGCGGCCTCGAGACGCGGGCGGAGCTGCTCGACGGTCGAGCGGGCCAGCTCGCCCAGGTCGACCGCCTCGAACCGGAAGTCCTCGCGCCGGGCGAAGCGGAGGAGCGCCGCGACCTGACGCTCGACGCGCTCGAGCTCGCCGAGGATGAGCGCGTGCTCCTCCGCGAACGGCGACGCGGGGTCGCGCACGAGCTGCTGGGCCAGGCTCCGCGCGGCCGTCACCGGATTCCGGATGTCGTGTGCGATCCGGGCGGCCGTCTCCCCGATGGCGGCGAGCTTCTCGACGTGTGCGAGCGAGCGCTCGACGGTGACGGCGCGGGCGAGGAGATCGGCGGCGTCGAGGACGAGCGCGAGCTGGTCGGCGAACGCGGCGAAGTTGGCGACCTCCTCGTCGGTGTAGATCGGAGCGAAGTAGCCCGCGGTCGCGACCAGATCGCCCCACCGCCGCTGCGGGCTGATGATGGGCACCACCCCGACGACGTCGGCTTCGTCGAGGGCCTCCCGGATCGGCCGCGGCATGTCCCAGAAGTTGGGTCCCCCGAATGGGTGTCTCGGGAGGGCATGGGCGCTCGCGCCGCGGGGCCACACGTGGGCGAGGTGCTCCAGCGAGAGAGAGCCCGAGGCGACCCACTCACCGTCGCCCAGAAGGACGCCTATGCCGCGGACCTGCATGACCCGCGTGATCCCGACCACGGTGCGCCGGCAGCACTCGAGGACGCCGAGGTCGGGCGAGAGCCCACGGAGGAGGACGCGCATCTCGTCCCAGCGCCGGCGGCTGCGGCGGAGGACGATCGTGTAGATCCCCGAGCGCAGCCAGCCGCGACCGGGACCGAGCACGACGACCAGGGCGAGGATCGCTGCAAGCTCGACGAGCGGGCGGAGCGTGGCCGCGGTGTGATCGCCGAGCCGGTGCATCCCGAGATAGATCGCCGCGGCCGCCCCGAGCATTGCCGCATTCGTCACGACGTGAGGCATCACCTCGCCCGTGAGGCGCACGACGAAGGGCACGGCGCCGATGACGCCGAAGCCGATCGCGTCGAGGAGCGTGACCCCGAGCGAATCCGGCGCCGGTCGCCAGCCGCCGGGCCCCACCGCGAGAATCAGCGCGCCGACCATGATCAGACTGCCGAGCGAGACGAGCAGGTCTGCCCGACGGAGTTCCCCGAGCCCTCCCGGCCGCCAGGCGCCGGGGCGAGCGAGCGCCATCGTCCGTCGGGCGGAGAGGGCGAGCATCACGATGAAGTAGGGCGCGAGGATCAGCCGCGACAGCAGCCAGCGCTGCTCGTCGGCCGCCGCGAACGGGCCCGGCGAGAAGGCCGCCACGACGACCATGACGAGGGCCAGGCCATAGTTGCCGGCGATCCACGCTGGCCCGGGTGCCGACGTTCGCAAGCCCGCGGCCGCGAGCAGGTGACGCTGCACGGCGACGGCCGCGATCAGGCTCGTGTCGCGGAGCGCGTGCAGAACGGCGGCCAGCCCGTGGGACTGCTCGCCCCGAAGGAGCGCGAGGGGGAAGGCGAGGCAGAAGTATGCTGCGAGTGCCCCGGTGAATGCCGTTGCCGTCCGGAAGAACGTGTTCTGCGGTCGGTCCCGGCGGACCACGTGCCACACGACCTGGAACATGGAGGTCCAGAGCAGCGCAGGGACCGCATACACGGCGACCGTCGCGAGCCCGTCACTCATCCCCTTCTCGCGAGGGGCAGCTCGATGTCGACGCGCATCCCCGCCCCGGCCGCGCTCGTGGCCGTGATCCGGCCGCCGTGCGCGTCGACCGTCCGCTTGGCGATCGCGAGCCCGAGGCCCGTGCCGTTCTCGCGCAGCGAGAAGAACGGCTCGAAGAGGTGCGGCAGCGCGTCGGCGGGGACGCCGGGCCCGTTGTCGGCGACGCGCACGCTCGCCGTGCCGTTGACGCCGCCGACCACGAGGGTGAGGTGCCGCTCGTCCCCGGTTTCTGCGAGCGCCGCCATCGCGTTCTCGATCAGGTTCACCAGCACCTGGCGCATCTTCTCGCGGTCCGCGCGGGCGGTGACGCCCCGCGCGGCGTCGATTGCGACGTCGACGCCCGCCGCGGCCAGCCGGGCACGGAACGAGTCGATCGTCTCTCCCACCAGCTCGGCCAGGTCCACCGCCTCGAAGTGAAACTCCTCGCGGCGGGCGAACCGGAGGAGCGCCGCGACCTGTCGCTCGACGCGCTCGAGCTCCGCCAGGATGAGCTCGTGCTCGGCAGCAAAGGGTGCCCCCGACTCCCGTGCGAGCTGCTGCGCGAGGCTCCGCGCCGCCGTCACCGGGTTGCGGATCTCGTGCGCGATGCGGGCCGCCAACTCGCCGATCGCCGCCAGCTTCTCGCTGTGCGCGAGTGCCCGCTCGACGCCGATCGCCCGGGCGAGGAGCTCCGCCCCCTCGAGCACGAGCGCCAGCTGGTCGGTGAACGACTGCACCGTCTGGATGTCCTCGTCGCTGAACGCGGCGGCGAGGAACCCCGCCGTGAGGAAGAGATGTCCCCACCGCCGGCGCGGGCTGCGGATCGGGAGCACCGCGACGACCTGCGCCGCCATCACCGCCTCGCGGAGGTCGTCGGGCAGCTCGCGCATCGCGTAGCCGGCAATCGGCACGGCGGGGAGCCGCTCGGCCGCCGGGCCCCGGGGCCACGCGCGCTCCACGGGCGCGAGCGCGAACGTTCCCTCGACGGCCGTCGGGCCGTCGTCGAGCAGGATGGCGCCGCCGCGGAGGTGCATCACCTTCGCGAGCTCCGCGAGCGCGCGCCG
>CAZLYE010000665.1:0-4725 GCA_964562865.1 uncultured Binatia bacterium (SeqCode)
CCCAAGGCACGACGCCGCGGCCGTCGAGCCGCGTAGAGAGCGCGACCGTCCCTCCGGGGGCGAGCGCGGCGCGCGCGACGCCGACCAGGTGGCTCCACGGCCCGTGCACCCGGACGCGCGCGCGGAGGTCGGCGACGACGCCGATCCCCGGCGCGATCGCCCGCAGATCGGCGGCCGCGAGCGGTACCAGCCGGAGCCGCGCCTCGAGCCGCCGGTCCGGCTCGACGAGCCCGGCGGCGGCGACGCGGCTCCGCGCCGTCGCGACCTCGAGCGCGGAGACCCGGACGCCGCCGTCGCTCGAAAGCGCGATGCTCGTCGACGCGGCAACCGGCGAGAGCGCGATCCCGCGCGGCACGAAGCGAACCGACGCGAGCTCGGCGTGCGCGCCGTCCCTTCCGAGGCTCGCGGTGGCCTCGATGGCGAGCGCCGTCGCCGCGACGCGCCGGACGGGATCGACGTCGAGGAGCGCGACGGCGACCCGTCCGTCCTCGACCACGAGCCGCCCCACGTCCACGCGGAGCCACATCCCACCGCCGCCGCCGGGCCGCAGGCCCGGGAGACGCCAGCCGGCGGCGGTCCGCACCGCCCGCACGCGGAGGCCCTGCACGCTGACCGACGCGACGCGCAGCTCGCCCCAGAGGAGCGGTGGCAGCGAGTACACCACCGCGATCCGCGGCACGCGGACGACGGTCCGCCCGTCGACCGCGAGGCGCACGTCCTCGAGGACGAGGTCGCGGCCGAGGGAGCCGTCGAGACGGCCCACCCGGACGTCGGCGTCGACGGCGCCGGCGAGCGTCGCCTCGATCCGCGCGCGCACGAGCTCGCGCACCGCCGCCGAGCGGCTCGCGACGACGAGCGCGCCCGCGAGAACGCCCGTCGCGAGCGCGAGGCCGAGGGCGACGCGTGCGACCGTCCTCATCATCTCCTAGAACGCCTGCCCGACGCTCACGTAGACCTGCCAGCGCGCGTCGTTGCCCGGCGGCTGGAAGGGGAAGCCGAGGTCCAGTCGGAGCGGCCCGACGGGGCTCTTGTAGCGGACGCCGAAGCCCGATCCGTAGCGGAGATCGCCGAAGGGAAAGTCCCAGCTGCGGAGGGACACCTGCCCGGCGTCGAGGAACACCGCCGCGCCGATCGTCTCCGTGATCGGATGGCGGAGCTCCACCGACGTCTCGACCAGGGTCTGGCCGCCGATCGGATCGTTCGCGACGAGCGGGCCGACGCGCCAGCGGCCGTAGCCGCGCACCGAGTTGATGCCGCCCGCGTAGAAGCGCTCGAAGAGGGGAATCTCGAGGGTCCCGGCGAGCGGTTGCGCGGCCCCGAGGCGCATCCGGAACGCCCCGAGGAAGCCGCGCACGAGCGGCTGGTAGCGCCGCCCCTCGGCGATCACGCGGACGAACGAGAACTTGCCGCCGAGGAAACCGCCGACCGGCTCGACGGACGCGAGCGCCACCCAGCCGACGGTCGGGTCGAGCAGGTCGTCCGTCGCGTTCAGGTCCATCCCGAAGCCGAGCCCCGACAGCGTGCCGTTGTGCGGGGCGAGGCCGGGGAGGAAGTTCCTCACCGCGGGCTTCACGTCGGAGAGCGAGTCGTACTCGATGCGGTAGAACGCGTACGGTACCAGGTTCGGCAGCGCCTGCCACTCGATGCGCGGGCTGAGGCGCGCGCGGTCGTTCGTGTACGTCTGCTCGTCCTCCTGGTCCTCGGAGAGGAGTATCCGGACGCGGTCGCGGAGGCCCGGGAAGTGCGGCTGCAGGAAGTCCGCCGCGATCGTCCGCCGGATGAACGACGCACGCGCGGTGAACCCGAGCTGTCGCGCGCCGCCGAGGAAGTCGTAGTTGCGCCAGCTGGCGAGGCCGCGGATCTCCTCCTCGGTGTCGTAGCCGACGCCCACTCGCACCTCGCGCGAGGGTCCCTCGATCACCCGGATGCGCACGTCGACCCGCGGGTCGCGCCCCGGCGACTCGTCGATCCGGATGGAACGGAAGAGGTGGAGCGCCACGAGGTTCATCCGCGTCCGCTCGATCAGGCTCTGCTTGAAGGCGTCGCCGGGCCGGAACTCAATTTCGCGTCGTACCACTTCCGGGTCGACGGCCCGCGTCCCGCTCACGCGCACGTCGCCGAAGACCGACGGCGGCCCGCTGTCCACGTCGTAGGCGACGGTGGCCGTGCGGCGGCCGACGTCGACCGTCGCGCGCCTCGTCACCTCGACGCGGGCGAAGCTGTGCTCGCGGTAGTACGTCCTGAGCACGGTGTAGGCGCGCTCGTAGGTGTCCTGGGTGAAGACGTCGCCGCGCCGGATCGGGAGGTTGGCGAGGAGCCGGTCCCGCTCGTCGGGCGGGAGCGCGACGCCCCCGAGCGTGACCGACACGTCCCCGACGCGCACCACGGGGCCCTCCTCGACCCGGATGACGACGCGGACCGAGTCGCCGCCCGGCGGCACCCGGACGTCGTGGTCGATCCGGACCTCGTAGTACCCGTGGTTCCGGTAGAACTGGCGGAGGCGGTCGAGGTCGGTCCGGAACGTGGTCGGCTCGAACGGCGGCAGCGGACGCCAGACCGTCCAGAACGCGAACCAGGGCCGCGCCTTCGTCACCATCGCCCGTCGTAACGCGGACTTCGAGACTCCGTGGACGCCCTCGAAGTCGATGCCCGCGAGGCGCCACTCGCGCCCGGGGTCGAGCGCGTCCACAGGCACGGCGCGCGCGACGGGCAGCGGGGCGACGACGGCGAGCACCAGCGCGAGGAGAGCGTGGCGCCCCCGCATCACGACGACGGTCCCACGGCGTCGCTACGGAGGGCTCACCGGGATGCCGGACGATCGGGCCGCCCGACGGAACGGACGGACGATCACGTGCCCGGTCGCGACGGCGGCGGCGAGCAGGTGGAGCGGCGGGACCCGGCGCATCGCGGGCCGAAGATAGCGCGCTTCGTCCCGCCGTACAGCCCCGTCACCCCAACGAGAGGAGGAGAATGACCGTGGCCAGGCGCCCGGTACGCTCCGCGTAGGTGCGTGCGGCACGACCGGCGGCGTCGAAACCTCGCCCCGCGCGCGCCGCCATCACGATCGACCCGCCGAAGCCGCCGCCCGTCAGACGGGCGCCGTGGACGTCGTCCTCCGCGAGCGCGAGCTCGACGAGGAGATCGAGCTCCGGCGTCGACACCTCGTAGTCGTCGCGGAGCGAGCGGTGCGAGGCGACGAGCAGCGCCCCGAGCCGGGCACCATCGCCGGCCTCCAGCGCCGCGACGGCGTCGAGCACGCGCGCGTTCTCCGTGACGACGTGGCGTGCCCGGCGCGCGAGGTGGCCGTCGAGCCGGGCGACGTCCGCGGGCGTCGCGTCGCGCAGCAGCGGGACGCCGAGGAGCGCCGCCGCCTCCTCGCACTCCGCCCGGCGGCGGTTGTACTCGCCGGCCGCGTGACGGTGCGCGACGCCCGAGTCGATCACGACGAGCTCGATCGTCGGAGGGAGTGGGACGTGCCGCCACGCGAGCGAGCGGGCGTCGAGGAAGAGAACGGTGCGGCGCGGGCGAGGCTCGACGCCATCTGGTCCATCACGCCGGCCCGCACGCCCACGAAGTCGCACTCCGCGCGCTGCGCCACGAGCGCCAGCGCGACGTCGTCCAGCGCGAGACCGAACGCGCTGCGGAGCGCACGCAGCACCGCGACCTCGAGGGCCGCGCTCGACGACAGGCCAGCGCCGATCGGCACCTCGGAGTCGAGGCGGAGATCGAAGCCCGCGATCCGCCACCCTCCCGCCGCGAGGACGTGCGTGATGCCCTGCACGTAGTCGAGCCATCCCCGGCCGGGACGCTCCTCACCGAGTCGGTAGGACAGGATGTCGCGGTAGCCGACGGCCGTGCTCACGGCGCGGACCGGCGTGTCGTCGCGGACGGCGACCTGAACGCGCGCGTGGATGAGCGGGATCGCGGCCGGCAGCACGAAGCCGCCGTTGTAGTCGGTGTGCTCGCCGATGACGTTCACGCGGCCCGGCGCATCGGCAAAGACCGTGGGGACGCGCCCGAAGAGCGCGCCGAACTGTCGCATGGCCCCAGGTACCGCACGGCGGGACGGGAAGCCAGGATTTTTCGCCGCGGCTTGACCCGGCGGCGCGGCTCCGGTCTTGCAGGCGCCATGATTCGACGTCGATCCGAGGGAGTGCGTTCGCGCGCGGGCGTGCTCGCCGCGCTCGCCCTGCTCGCCGCGGCACCCGCGGGCGCCACCTCGCGCTTCGACGAGGCCGTCGCGTACTGCAAGCAGGCCGACGTCGTGCCCGACGCGGAGAAGCGGGCGGTCCTCCAGCGCGGGCTCGCAACCGCCGAGGCCGCGGTGGCGGCCGACGAGCGGGATGCGTCCGCGCACTTCGCCGTCTTCTGCAACCTGGGGAAGAAGATGCGGCTCGACGGCGTCAGCTTCTCGAGCCTCATGTCGCTGCGCCGACTGAGGCACGAAGTGGACCGCACGCTCGAGCTCCAGCCCGACCACGCCGACGCGCTGGTCGGGAAGGCCGCGCTCCTCTACTACACGCCGCGCCTCCTCGGCGGCGATCGCGTCGAGGGCGAGCGACTCCTCCGCGTCGCGCTCACCGTCGCGCCGGACTACGTCGACGCGCGCCTCGCGCTCGCCCGCCTGCTCGACGCCCGCGGCGCGCGGGACGAGGCGCGGACGACCGCCGAGCGCGCCCTCCGCGACGCGCAGCAGACCGCCAACACCAGGGTCCAGGCCGAGGC
>CAZLYE010000666.1:0-12276 GCA_964562865.1 uncultured Binatia bacterium (SeqCode)
TGCTCGAGCCCGACCGCCTCGCCGCACAGCCAGACCGCCCCGTCCCGGCGGACGATCAGGCCGCGCTGCTCGAGCGCGTCGAGCGTCCGCTGGATCTCGCCGGCGGCGTAGAGGGAGTCCTCGTTGAAGTACCGGTCGAAGCAGACGCCGAGACGCTCCTGCGTCGCGCGGATGGTGGCGAAGATGGCCTGCTCGCCAGCGTCGCGAAATCGCCGGAGGTCCTCGTCCGCGAGCGTCTCGCCGTGCTTCTCCACGAGCGTGCGGGCGATGTCGCGGATGTAGTCACCCTGGTAGCCGTCCTCGGGGAAGGCGGCGCTCCGCCCGATCAGCTCGAGATAGCGGGCCCGGACGGACTCCGCGAGCTTCGTCATCTGCCGGCCCGCGTTGTTGAAGTAGTACTCGCGCTCGATCCGCGCACCCGTGTACTCGAGGAGCCGGGCGAGCGTGTCGCCGATGACGGCGTTCCGCCCGTGGCCGACGGTGAGCGGGCCCGTCGGGTTGGCGCTCACGAACTCGATCTGGGTACGACGGCCCGCGCCGGTCGTGCTCCGGCCGTAGGCGTCACCGGCAGCCAGCGCCTCGCGCAGCATCCGCTGCCAGAAGGCGGGCGCGAGACGAAAGTTGATGAACCCCGGTCCGGCGATCTCGGGCGCGGACAGGAGCCACCCCGCGGGCGTCACCGCGGCGAGGTGACCCACGATCGTCTCCGCGATCGCGTGCGGGCGGCGGCTCTCGGCGCGCGCGAGCACCAGCGCAACGTTGGACGAGAGGTCGCCAAACTTCGAATCAGCCGGCACCTCGACCGTGAACGACGGTGCCTCACGCGAGCGGAGGTCGCCCGCGGCCATTGCGGCGCTCAGCGCCTGACGGAGCAGCCCCTCAACGTGGCGCTTCATCCCGGCCCCGGCGCCAAAGACAGCCGCCGGCGTATGCCTCCGGGATGCGACGAGCCAACATCCTTCGGCTTGTACGCGCGCCGTGCCGGGGCGTCAACTCGTCTTCCACGGCCGAGGAGACGAAGGCGGCTCGCCGCGGCGATCGTGGGCCGGGGCGGGGCCGCCGTCGCAGCGCCTATGAGGCGTCCGCGTGCGGCGGTCGCTCCGCGTCGCGGCGCAGAGCGGCGCCGAATCGAAGCGGAGACGGCGGTCCCGCCCCGGCCCGACGCTCGGCGTGCCGCCTCGTCCGGACTCACCCGGCGGCGGCGCGTTTGCGGCGCGGCTCGGCCGGCTGCTTCGACTTCTTCTGGTCGCGGCGGCGCTGCGGCTTCTTCGGGGCTGCCTTCTCGGCCTTCTCGCCGGCGCGCTCGACCAGCTCGACCAGCGAGAGGGGCGCGGCGTCGCCGTGGCGGTGGCCGAGTTTGACGACCCGCGTGTAGCCGCCGGAGCGACCGTCGAAGCGCGGGGCGATCTCGTCGAAGAGCTTCTTCACGACGCTCTGGCGGCGGATGAGGCTCGCGGCGCGCCGTCGGGCGTGGAGCGTGCCCTGCTTCCCGAGCGTGATCATCCGGTCGCCCCACCGACGGAGCTCCTTCGCCTTCGCGTCCGTCGTGCGGACCACCTCGTGGTCGAGGAGCTCCGTCACCAGGTTCCGGAAGAGCGCGCGCCGGTGCGCCGGACTGCGCCCGAGCTTCACGCCTGCCACGCCGTGCCGCATGACTTACGCCGTCTCCTTCTCCCGCTGCAGCCGGCGGCGGTCGAGCTCGTCGCGCGCCGGGAAGCTCTCGAGCTTCATCCCGAGCGAGAGGCCCATCTCGTGGAGGATCTCTTTGATCTCGTTCAGCGACTTCCGGCCAAAGTTCTTCGTCTTCAGCATCTCCTGCTCCGTGCGCTGCACGAGCTCGCCGATGTACTTGATGTCGGCGTTCTGCAGGCAGTTGGCGGAGCGGACGGAGAGCTCCAGGTCGTCGACAGGACGGTAGAGGTTCTCGTTCTGCGGGAGCTCGCGCCGCTGCTCACCGTTCGTCGCCGACGGCTCTTCCTCGAAGTTGACGAAGATCGAGAGCTGCTGCTGGAAGATCCGGGCGGCGTAGGCGACCGCGTCCTCCGGGCGCACGCTGCCGTCGCTGTGCACCTCGAGCACGAGCCGATCGTAGTCCGTGCGCTGCCCGACGCGCGCGTTTGTCACCGTGAAGTTCACCTTGGTGATCGGGGAGAAGATCGCGTCGATGGGGATCGTCCCCGCCGGATCCTCCTCGCGCTTGTTGCGCTCGGCCGGGACGTAGCCGCGGCCCATGCGGATGACGAGCTCCATGTCCAGCTCGGCGTCCTTGGCGAGCGTCGCGATGTGCTGATGCGGGCTCAGGATCTCGACCCGCGGGCCGGCCTGGATGTCGGCCGCCGTCACCTCGCGCGGGCCGCGTGCCTGGATGCGTGCGGTCTCCTCGACGGCGCCGTCGTGGAGCTTGACGCGCACCTCCTTCAAATTGAGGACGATGTCGGTCACGTCCTCGGTGACGCCGGCGACGGTCGAGAACTCGTGCAGCACGCCCTTCACGCGGGCGGCGACGATGGCCGCTCCCTGGAGCGAGGAGAGCAGCACCCGCCGGAGCGCGTTGCCGATCGTCGTCCCGTAGCCGCGCTCGAACGGCTCGCCGAAGAACTTGCCGTAGATCGGCGTGAGGCTCTTCTCGTCGACCTCCAGGCGCTTCGGCTTGATCAGCTCTCGCCAGTTGTTCTCGGCGAGGGTGTCCGGAGTCTGTGTCTCGAGTGCTTCGAATTCCATGACACCTTCCTCTGTTCGCGAGCTACTTGGAGTAGAGCTCGACGACCAGCTTTTCGTTGATCGGCATCGTGAGGTCCGCCCGGGCCGGGAACGCCTTCACGGTGCCGGTGAACGTCTCCGGGTTCACCTCGAGCCAGTCCGGCACGCCGCGCCGCTGCGCCAGCTCGAGCGCCTCCTGGATGCGCGTCACCTTCCGGCTCCGCTCGCGTACCGACACGTGGTCCCCGCGCTTCACCAGGTACGATGGGACGTTCACCTTGCGATCGTTCACGCGGAAGTGGCCGTGCCGGACGAGCTGCCGCGCCTCGGCGCGCGAGGTCGCGAAGCCGAGCCGGTAGACGATGTTGTCGAGCCGCCGCTCAAGGAGCTGGAGCAACGTCTCGCCGGTGACGCCCCGGGCGCGATCCGCCATGTAGAAGTAGCGGCGGAACTGCCCCTCGAGCACCCCGTAGATGCGCCGGAGCTTCTGCTTCTCACGGAGCTGGACCGAGTACTCGGAGAACTTCGGGCGCGCCTGGCCGTGCTCTCCCGGCGGGTAGTTGCGGCGCTCGATCGCGCACTTGTCCGTGTAGCAGCGCTCCCCCTTGAGGAAGAGCTTCAGCCCCTCGCGCCGGCAGTGCCGGCAGACGGGTCCGGTGTATCGCGCCACGTCGACTCCTCTAGACCCGCCGGCGCTTGGGTGGCCGGCAGCCGTTGTGGGGGATCGGGGTGACGTCCTTGATCAGGTTCACCGCGAACCCCGCGGCCTGGAGGCTCCGGAGCGCGGCCTCGCGACCCGCTCCCGGCCCCTTCACGTAGACCTGCACCTGTCGCATCCCGAGCTCGGCCGCCTTGCGCGCCGCCGCCTCCGCCGCCACCTGCGCCGCGAACGGCGTGCCCTTGCGCGACCCCTTGAACCCCACCGCGCCGGCGCTCGACCACGCGATGACGTTCCCCTGTCCATCGCTGATCGTGATGATCGTGTTGTTGAAGGTGGAGTGGATGTGCACGACCCCCTCGGAGACGAGGCGCTTCACCTTCTTCCGTCGCGCCGGTGCGGCCTCGGCGGCCGCGGCCGGCTTCTCGGGCGTCGCGGAGGCTTCCTTCTGCTTAGCCATCTCTCGTTCCTATCCCTTCGACGGCGGTGGCTTCTTGCCCTGGATCGCGCGACGGGGCCCCTTGCGCGTCCGGGAGTTCGTGTGCGTCCGCTGGCCGCGCACCGGCAGATTGCGCCGGTGGCGGAGCCCCCGGTAGCACCCGAGGTCGACCAGGCGCTTGATGCTCGACGCGACGTCGCGCCGGAGGTCGCCCTCCACCTTGTAGCCGGCGTCGATCGCCCGCCGGAGCCGCGTGAGCTCGTCGTCCGTCAGCTCGTCGCTCTTCCGCCCCGGCTCGACCTGCGACTCGGCGAGGAGCTTCAGCGCCGCGCTCCGGCCGATGCCGTGAATGTACGTGAGGGCGATCTCCATCCGCTTGTTGCGCGGTAGATCCACTCCTGCGAGACGCGCCATCGGTTACCCCTGCCGCTGCTTGTGCCGGGGGTTGCTGCAGAGCACCCGCACCACCCCGGCTCGCCGGATGACCTTGCACTTCTTGCAGATCGTCTTGACCGATGCTCGGACCTTCATTCTCACCTCGCGCGCCCCGTGATGCGTCCGCGCGACAGGTCGAGCGGCGACAGCTCGACCGTGACCTTGTCGCCCGGCGCGATACGGAGGTAGCGCATGCGCATCGTCCCCGAGACATGCGCGAGCACGTGGTGCCCGTTGTCGAGGTGAACGCGGAAGAGCGAGTTCGGCATGGACTGCGAGACCGTCCCGCTCACCGCGATCGCGTCGCCTTGCATGTCCCGGAGACCCTTCAGGGTAAACTCAAGATATATGGGCCATCGTCGGTGACCGCAACGGAGTGCTCGAAGTGAGCCGAGAGCCTCCCGTCGCGCGTCGCCGCCGTCCAGCCGTCTTCCTTCACGTAGACCTCGGGACTGCCCGCGTTCACCATCGGCTCGATGGCGAGGACGAGCCCCTCCTGCAGCCGGACCCCCCGGGCGCCGGTGCGGTAGTTCGGGACCTGGGGGTCCTCGTGCAGGCTCCGGCCGATCCCGTGCCCGACGAACTCGCGCACGAGTGAGTAGCCCGCTCCCTCCGCCGTGTCCTGGATCGCACCGGAGATGTCGACGACGTGTCGGCCCGCCCGGACCGCGTCGATCCCCGCCTGGAGGGCGGTCCGGGTGACCTCCATCAGCCGCTCGGCTTCGCTCGTCACCCGCCCGACGGGGACGGTCATGGCCGCGTCGCCGAAGTAGCCGTGGTAGCAGACCCCGAAGTCGAGCCCGACGATGTCGCCCTCGCGGAGCACGCGCCGGTCCGAGGGGATGCCGTGCACGACCTCGTCGTTGATCGAGATGCAGATCGAGGCCGGGAAGACCCGACCGGCCACGGCGTAGCCCTTGAAGGCCGGGCGGGCGCCCCGCTTGCGGGTCAGCTCCTCGGCGAGGGCGTCGAGCTCGGCCGTGGCGACACCGGCGCGCACGTGGCTCCGGACCTCCGCGAGGATCTCGGCGACGATGCCGTTCGCGGCGCGCATCTGCTCGATCTGTTCCTTCGACTTGAGGAGGATCATCGACGTCCCGCGCTCACACCGCCGCCAATGCGACGCGCCCGCCGACATCGTCGCGGCTCCCGGTCCCGTCGACCTCGCGCAGGAGACCCGCCGCGCGGTAGTGATCGAGGACGGGGGCCGTCTCCCGGCCGTAGACGTCCATGCGGTGCCGGATCGTCTCCTCCCTGTCGTCCTCGCGCTGCACGAGCGCCCCGCCGCAGCGGTCGCACCGACCGGACCGCGCCGCGGCGTCGAACGCCACGTGGAACATCGTCCCGCACTCGCCGCACACGCGGCGGCCGGCCAGACGGCGGATCGCCTCCTCGCGCGGCACGGAGATCAGGATCACGGCAGACAGCGGCTCGCCGCGACGACGGAGAAGGGCGTCCAGCGCCCGCGCCTGATCCAGCGTCCGTGGGAACCCGTCGAGGAGGAAGCCGGCCCGGCAGTCGGGCGCCGCGAGACGCTCCTCGACGATCCCGTTCACGACGTCGTCGGGGACGAGGAGGCCCCGTTCCACGGCCCGCTCGGCCTCGCGTCCGAGCGCGGTGCCGCGCCGGATCGCGTCGCGGAGCATGTCCCCCGTCGACACGTGGCAGGCCCCGAGGCGACCCGCGAGCAGCTTCGCCTGCGTCCCCTTCCCTGCGCCGGGCGTTCCCATGATCACCAGCCGCACCCCGCCCCCTTTACCTCCGCCCCCGGATCCGGCCGCGCTTCATGAAGCCCTCGTAGCTGCGCGTGATCATGTGCGTCTCCATCGCGGCCACGGTGTCGAGCGCGACCCCCACGACGATCAGGAGCGCCGTGCCGCCGAAGAAGAACGGGACGTTCAACTGGCTGATGAGGATCGTCGGCAGCACACACACGCCCGCCACGTAGAGGGCGCCGGGCAGCGTGATGCGCGTCAGGATCCGGTCGATGTACTCCGAGGTCCGCTGGCCGGGGCGGATCCCCGGGATGTAGCCGCCGAACTTCTTCATGTTGTCGGCCACGTCGGTGGGGTTGAACGTGACGGCGGTGTAGAAATAGCAGAAGAAGATGATCAGCCCGACGTAGACGATCGTGTAGAGCGGGTGCGCGGGCTGGAGCCACTCCTGGATCTTGTGCGCGAGAGGGTGGTCGATGAACCCGGTCACGGTACCGGGGAACAGCAGGATCGACGAGGCGAAGATCGGCGGGATCACGCCTGACGTGTTGATCTTGAGCGGCAGGTGCGAGCTCTGCCCGCTGTACATCCGCCGGCCGACGACGCGTTTCGCGTACTGCACGGGGATGCGGCGCTGCGCGCGTTCCATGAAGATGATCACCGCCACGACCGCCACCATGAGGACGGCGATGAAGACGGCCACGAGGATGGACAGCTCGCCGTTGCCGACGAACTGGAGAGACTTCGCGACGGCGGTCGGCATGCCCGCCACGATCCCGGCGAAGATGATGAGCGATATCCCGTTGCCGATCCCGCGCTCGGTGATCTGCTCGCCGAGCCACATGATGAAGGCGGTCCCGGTGGTGAGCGTCATGACCGTCATGAAGCGGAAGTGCCAGCCGGGCTGGAAGACGACGCTCCCGCCGCCCGGCGCCTCGATCGACTCGAGCCCCATCGAGATGAAGAAGCTCTGCAAGAGCGAGAGGACGACCGTGCCGTAGCGGGTGTACTGCGTGATCTTCCGGCGCCCGAGCTCGCCCTCCTTGGAGAGCTTCTCGAGGTACGGGATCACCACCGTGAGGAGCTGCAGGATGATGCTCGCGCTGATGTACGGCATGATGCCGAGTGCGAAGATCGAGAAGCGCTCGAGCGCACCGCCCGAGAACATGTTCACCATGCCGAGCACGTTGTTGCCCATCGACTGGAAGAACTGCGAGAGCGCCTGGCCGTCGATGCCCGGCGTGGGGATGGCGACGCCCAGACGGTAGGTCGCGAGCGCGGCGGCGGTGAAGAGGAGCCGCTTGCGCAGCTCGGGCACGCGGGGCGCGTTTGCGAATCCTTCAAGCACCGAGCACCTCCGCGGTTCCGCCGGCAGCGGCGATCTGCTCCCGCGCCTTCGCACTGAAGGCGTGCGCCTTCACCGTGAGCGCGTGGGAGAGCACCCCGTCCCCGAGACATTTGACCGGGCTCCGGCCGCGCACGAGCCCGCGCGCGCGGAGCTCCTCCGGACCCACCGTGCTGCCCGCCGGGAACGCGGCGAGCTGCTTCAGGTTGACGACGGCGTACGGAACGCGGCTGACGGGCCTGAAGCCGCGCTTCGGCAGGCGGCGCTGGAGCGGCATCTGGCCGCCCTCGTAGCCCGGCGGGCTGTTGCCGCCCGAGCGCGAGAGACGACCCTTGTGACCGCGGCCGGCGGTCTTCCCCTGTCCGGACCCCGGGCCGCGGCCGACCCGCTTCTGCGGGCGCGTGGAGCCGGGAGCCGGATGAAGGCGGCTGAGATCCATGGTCACTCCTCCACCGCCACCAGATGCCCAACGGCGCGCAGCATGCCGCGGACGGCCGGGGAGTCCTTCAGAATGACGGCCTTGCCGACCCGCGTGAGGCCGAGGCCGCGGAGCGTCGCCCGCTGTCGCGGGCTCGTCCCAATGGCGCTCCGGCGCAGCGTCGCCTTGACGATTCGGTCACTCACGTCGGTCTCCCGCTCACGTGGGCCGGATCTCCGCCAACGTCTTGCCGCGCAGCGCCGCGACGGCCTCCGGCTGCTTCAGCAACCGGAGCGCCTCCATCGTGGCGCGCACCATGTTATGGGGGTTGTTGGAGCCGATACACTTCGTGAGGACGTTCGAGATGCCGGCGAGCTCCACGACCGCCCGCACGCCGCCGCCCGCGATGACGCCCGTCCCGTCCGAGGCGGGCTTGAGGAGCACCGCGCCGGCACCGAAGTTCCCGGTCACCTCGTACGGGATCGTCCCGTCGATGATCGGCACGCCGAGCATGCTCTTCTTGGCTTCCTCGATCCCCTTCCGGATCGCCTCGGGGACCTCCTTCGCCTTGCCGAGGCCGAAGCCGACGTGGCCGTTGCCGTCGCCCACGACCACGAGCGCGCTGAAGCTGAAGCGCCGGCCGCCCTTCACGACCTTGGCGACCCGGTTGATGTGGACCACCTTCTCCTTCAACTCGACGCCGCGTGCGTCGGTGATGATACGGCGGGGACCGGAGGAACGTTCCTGGGCCATGGGTCCTTTCTAGAACTTCAATCCGCCCTCGCGGGCGCCTTCGGCGACGGCGCGGACGCGGCCGTGATAGAGAAACCCGTTGCGGTCGAACACGATCTGCTGGATTCCCTTCTCGAGGCAGCGCCGAGCGGCGAGGAGGCCCACCTGCTTGGCGGCGTTCACGTCGGTCGTCTTCTTGAGCTGCCCGCGCAGCTCCGGCGAAAGCGTCGAGACGGCGAGCACCGTCTTGCCGGCGCCGTCGATCACGACCTGCGCGTAGATGTGCTTTCCGCTGCGGAACACGGCGAGCCGGGGACGTTCGTCCGTGCCGCGCACCCGGGCACGGACCCGAGCACGCCGGCGCAGCCGGGCGGTGGTGGAAGTTCGTGTGCGCATCAGCGTGTGGTGGTGGCTCCTGCGGCCGTCTTGCCGGCCTTCCGACGGATCCGCTCCTCCTGATATTTGACACCCTTCGCCTTGTACGGCTCGGGCGGTCTCAGCTTCCGAACCGCCGCCGCGACGTGCCCGAGCAGCTCGCGATCCGCTCCCTCGAGCGTGACGACGACCTGGCGCTCGACCTTGGCCGTGACACCGGCGGGGAGCTGGAAGGCGATCGGGTGCGAGTAGCCGAGCGTCAGGAAGAGGACGTTCCCGCGTGCCTCCGCGCGGTACCCGACCCCGTTGATCTCGAGCACGCGCGTGAACCCCTTGCCGACGCCCTGGATCATGTTGTTGACGAGCACCCGCATGAGCCCGTGGACGCTCCGCGCGCGCCGGGAGTCGTCGCGCCGCTTCACGAGCACCTTGGCGCCCTCGACCACCACGCTCACCTCCGGGTCGAGCTGCCGCTCGAGCCTGCCCTTGGGCCCCTCGACGCGGACGAGCCGATCGGCGACGTGCACCTTGACGCCCGCGGGGACCTGGACCGGCAGCCTGCCTATGCGCGACATCGTCCGTCCTACCAGACCGTACAGATGACCTCGCCGCCGACGTTCTCGCGGCGGGCGTTCCGGTCGACGAGGACGCCCTTCGGCGTCGACAGCACGTTGATACCCAGCCCGCGGCGCACGGCCGGGATGTCCTTCACCCCGACGTAGACGCGAAGGCTCGGACGGCTCACCCGCCGGACGCCGCTGATCACGGGTCGGCGCTGGCCGTCGTAGCGGAGCTCGATGCGGAGCACGTTCCGCGGCGTACCCTCGACCACGCTCACCCCGCCGAGATAGCCCTCGTCGACGAGGACACGGGAGATCTCCTCCTTCTGACGGGACCACGGGATGTCGACGCTCGCCTTGCGCGCGTTGTTGGCGTTGCGGATGCGGGTCAGCAGGTCGGCGATCGGGTCGCTCATCATGGCTTCACCAGCTCGCCTTCGTGAGGCCCGGGATCTGCCCCTTGCGAGCCAGGTTCCGCAGACAGAGCCGACACATCCGGAAGCGCCGGAAGAAGGCGCGCGGCCGGCCGCAGAGCGGGCAGCGGTTGTACGCCCGCACCTTGAACTTCGGGGGTCGTGACGCCTTCACCATCAAGCAGGTCTTCGCCATGCGCTCCCGTTCCCGTCAGGCCCGGAACGGCATGCCGAGGGCACGCAGCAGCGCCTTCGCATCCGCGTCCGTCCGGGCAGTCGTGCAGACGACCACCGTGAGGCCCTTGATCTTGTCGACCTTGTCCAAATTGATCTCGGGGAAGATCACCTGCTCGCGGAGGCCGAGCGAGTAGTTGCCGCGTCCGTCGAAGGAGCGGTCCGGGACCCCCTTGAAGTCGCGGACGCGCGGCAGCGTCACGTTCACGAGGCGATCGAAGAACTCGTACATGCGGTCGCCGCGCAGGGTGACCATCGCGCCGATCGCCTGGCCCTCCCGCAGCTTGAAGTTTGCGATCGCCTTCTTCGCCTTGGTCACGACCGGCTTCTGGCCGCTGATCGCCGTCAGCTCCTCGACCGCCGAGTCGAGGAGCTTCGGGTTCTGGGTGGCCTCGCCGAGCCCCATGTTGAGCACGATCTTCTCGAGACGCGGCGCCGCGAGGGCGTTCTTCACCCCCAGGTCCTTCATGAGGGCCGGGGCGATCTCGCGCCGGTAGCGCTCGCGCAGGCGGGCCACCATGTCAGGCGTTGTCCAGCGGCTCGCCGCAGCGCTTGCACACGCGCTGCGCCTGGCCGTCCGCGAGTCGGCGACTACCCACGCGCGTCGGCTTGTTGCAACGGCCGCAGATGGGCACGACGTTCGAGAGATGGAGCGACGCCTCCTTCTCCTGAATGCCGCCAGGCTGCTGCACTCCGCGCGGCTTCACGTGGCGCTTGATCATGTTCACGCGCTCGACCAAGACGCGGTCCCGGTCCGCCAGTACGCGGAGCACCTTGCCGGTCTTTCCGCGCTCCTTCCCGGCGATGACCATGACCGTGTCGTCCTTCCTGAGACGTCGGAGCGCCATGGTCAGAGCACCTCCGGGGCGAGCGAGATGATCTTCATGAACTTCTTGGCGCGGAGCTCGCGGGCGACCGGGCCGAAGATACGTGTACCGATCGGCTCGCGGGCGTTGTCGATCAGCACCGCCGAATTGGTGTCGAAGCGGATGTAGGAGCCGTCGGTGCGCCCGACCTCCTTCGCGGTGCGGACGATGACCGCCTTCATCACGTCGCCCTTCTTCACCTTGGCGTTCGGGATGGCCTCCTTCACCGACACCACGATCACGTCGCCGATCGACGCGTACTTCCGCCGCGTCCCGCCGAGCACCTTGATGCAGAGCACCTTCCGGGCGCCGCTGTTGTCCGCCACGTCGAGGATGGTCTCGGCCTGGATCATGTCGGCACCTCGGTCCCGACCAGGGCCTCTCCCGCGCCCTCATCACGGCCGAGGATCGCCAGCACCGCCCAGCGCTTGTCGTGCGACAGGGGTCGGGTCTCGATGATGCGCACCCGATCCCCGACGCGGCACTGGTTCTTCTCGTCGTGCGCCTTGTAGCGGACGCGCTGGGTCAGGTACTTGCGGTACTTGCCGTGGCGGACGAGCCGCGCGACCACGACCACCACGGTCTTGTTCATCTTGTCGGACACGACGACGCCGTCGCGACGCTTCCGCCGTCCCGTCATTTGTCTCTCCTGGGGGCCCGTCCAGTGCTCGGGCGCTTCGCGCCCTGCGCGCTTCCCGTGCCCCCGGACCCCGTCGGCCGGCTCGGCGGCTCTCGCCGCCGGCCTCCGCCGTCGTTGGGACTGCCGGCGCCGACGCGCTGCCGCAGAACGGTCTTGATCCTGGCGAGGTCGCGCCTCGTCTCGCGCACCTTCATCGGGTTCGGGAGCTGGGACGTCGCGCGGCGGAGGCGCAGGTGGAAGAGCTCGTCGGCGAGCTCACGCTCGCGCGCTCGGAGCTCGTCGTCGCTCATGTCGCGGGCCTCCTGCGGCTTCACGCACTCACCGCCTTCGCGGAGCGCCGCTCGCGCGGTTGTGTCGGGATCGAGAGCTTCGCGGCCGCGAGCCGGAGCGCCTCCTTGGCGGACGTCGGCTCGACCCCCTCCATCTCGAAGAGCATGCGGCCCGGCTTCACGACCGCCACCCAGACCTCGGGCGATCCCTTGCCCTTTCCCATCCGGGTCTCGGCTGGCTTCTTCGTGAGCGGCTTGTCGGGGAAGATGCGGGTCCACACGCGACCGCCGCGCTTGATGTAGCGCGTGAGCGCGACGCGGGCCGCCTCGATCTCGCGCGCCGTCAGCCAGCCGCGGTCGATGGCCTGGAGCCCGTAGTCGCCGAAGGCGAGCGTCGAGCCGCGCCACGCGCTGCCCTTGCGCCGGCCCTTCTGCATCTTTCGCCACTTGACCTTCTTCGGGGCGAGCATGGTCGAT
>CAZLYE010000667.1:0-3764 GCA_964562865.1 uncultured Binatia bacterium (SeqCode)
ACCGGCGGAACCGACACCGACGCGGCCGTCGCCGCCCTGAGCCGCGCGCTCGGCGGGCTCGGCCGCGAGATCGCGGCCGCCGTCCCCGCGCTGCCCGCGGCCGGCCGGGGGCGGTCGCTCGGGCGCTCGCCGGTGCGCTGAGGGCTGCGGCCCCCTGAGGGAGGGCCGGCAGCCGGCCAACCACGTGGATTGCCGACCGTCAGGTTCCGCCGCGTAGGCTGGGGTAAGGCGTGATTGCGCCCCCGGCGGCCCGCGGGCGACCTGAGCGCCATGACGCTGCGCGCCCGGGTGGCGGTGGGCCTCGGGTGGACCGGCGCGGCCCACTGGATCGGCGTCGCGACGTCGACCCTGACGACGGCCGTCGTCGCGCGCCTCCTCGTCCCGGCGGACTTCGCGGTGGTGGCCGCGGCGGGCGCGCTCGGCGGCGTGCTCGGCGTGCTCCAGGAGTCGGGTCTCGCCGCCGCCGTCGTGCAGCACGGTGGGGACGGGGACCGGGCCGCGACGACGGGCTTCGTCCTGAACCTCGCCGCGGCGACGGCGGGGGTCCTGCTCTGCGTCGCCGTCACGCCGTGGCTCGCGGCGTTCTTCCACATCGACCGCCCGGCACCGCTGGCAGTCGCGTTCGCCCCGCTCTGGCTCCGCGCGTGGATCAACGTGCCCGTCGCCCGCCTGCAGAAGGCGCTCGACTTCCGTCGCTGCGCGATGGTCGAGGGGGCGGAGATCCTGTGCTACCCGGTGGTCACGATCCCGCTGGCGCTCGCGGGGACCGGCCCGTGGGCGCTCGTCCTCGGTCAGACGGGCGCGACGGCCGCCGGCGCCGCCGCCGCGTGGGCCCTCACGCCGTGGCGGCCCCGCCGCGCCGACCTCGACTGGACGACCGGACGCCAGCTCGTCCGCTACGGCCGCCCGCTCGCGTGGTCGAACCTGCTGGGTACGGTGAACGACCGGATCGACAACTGGGCGACGGGGAGCGTGCTCGGACCGGTCGCGCTCGGCCTCTACGCGATGTCGTTCCGGCTCGCCACGCTCCCGCGCACGGGCTTCACCTTCGTCGTGAGCCGGGTGCTCTTCCCGACGCTCACGACGCTCCACGGCGACGACCGCCGGTTCCGCGAGGCGTTCCTGCGGGGTCTCCACTGGGTCGCGGCGCTCGCCATGCCGACCAGCACCGGGCTCGCGCTCCTCGCCCCGGAGATCGTGGCGGTGGCGCTCGGGCCGCGGTGGGCCGGGACCGTGACGTCGCTCCGCGTGCTCGCCGGCTTCGCGCTCCTCGCGGCGCTCTCGGCGACGACGGGCGACGTTTTCAAGGCGGCGGGGCGGTCGACGCTCATATTCCGGATCGGGCTGGTGCACAGCGCGGTGCTCTGGAGCGGTCTCTGGCTGCTCGCGCCGCGCGGGATTTCGTACGTCGCGCTGGCGGTCACCATCGCGGCGCTCTGCTCGTCGGCCGCCGCGTTCGCGTGCGTGCTTGGCGTGCTCGACGTCGGCTCCCGCGGGCTCGCGCGGGCGCTCTGGGCGCCGTCCGTCGCGACCCTCGTCATGGCGGGCGCCGTGACCGCGGCGCGGGTGCTCCCGCTCGGCGGGGGCGCCACGGCGCTCGTCGCGCTGACGGTGCTCGGTGTGGTGCTGTACGCCGGCGCGCTCGCCGTGCTGGCGCCGGCCGACGTCCACGACCTCGCGGCTGCGGTCGCGGCCGTCCGCGCGCGGCGTCCGCCATCGGCCGCGGCGGCCGCGTGAAGTGATGGCCGCGATCCGCTATGAGCCCGCGCCATGCCGATGAAGCTCGAGGTGTATCCGGCCGATGCCGACGTGTTCGAGGCGGCGGCGGTGCTCGCCGCCGCGCGGCTCCGCGAGCGGCCGGGCCGGGTGACGGTCGCGCTCTCCGGGGGGCGGAGCGGCCGCGGCGTCATGGTCGCGCTCGCCGCGAGGGACGACGTGCCGTGGGAACGGGTCGAGTGGTTCTGGGCCGACGAGCGCTGCGTGCCGCCCGACGATCCGCGAAGCAACGTCCGGCTCGCGCGGGAGTCGCTGCTCGCGCCGCGGCGGGTCGCGATCGAGCGCGTCCATCCACCGCCGCTCGAGCTCGGCGAGCCGGAGCGCATCGCGAGCGCGTATGCCGCGACCCTGAGCGCGCTCGTTCCGCCCGGTCCCACGCCGGTGTTCGATGTGATCCTCCTCGGCGTCGGGAAGAACACGCATGTGGCGTCCCTCATGCCCGGTGCGGCGGCGATCCGTGCGACGGCGCCGGTCGCCGCCGTGCGACAGGAGGAGGTGACGGAGGAGCCGCTGGTCGCGCGCGTGACGGTCACGCCGCCGGTGCTCGCTGCGGCCCGCCACGTGATCGTCGTCGTGGCGGGCGCCGAGAAGGCCGCGCCAGTCGCGGCGGCGCTCCGCGACCCGGTCGATCCCGCCCGCGTGCCCGCGCAGCTCGTGCGCCCGTCGGCGACCGTCACCTGGCTGGTCGACCGCGCCGCCGCCGCCGAGCTCCTGCGCGACGCCCGCCCGGCCGAGGGCGAGTCGTAGCGCGGCTGAAGTCGCCGCGGCGGTGGACGGGTCTCGGGGCGCGGGGTCCCCCGCACCACGCGCCCCGAGACCCGTGCACGTCGGCCCGCGCCGCCCCGGTCTTGACGCGCCGGCCCGTGCGGGGATCTTCAACCCATGAAGGACACCCTGAGCGTCGTCGACAACCGGACCGGGCGGACCGCCGAGCTGCCGATCGAGCACGGCGCGATCCGCGCGAGCGACCTCGCGCAGCTCGGCCTCGTGAGCTACGACCCGGCCTTCGGCAACACGGCCTCGTGCCGGAGCCGGATCACGTACATCGATGGGGATGCGGGCGTGCTCCTCTACCGCGGGTACCCGATCGAGCAGCTCGCCGAGCGGAGCACGTTCCTCGAGAGCGCCTACCTGCTCATCAAGGGGGAGCTCCCGAACGCGCAGCACCTCGTGCAGTGGACGCACAACATCACGATGCACACGATCGTCCACGAGAACATCAAGAACTTCATGGACGGCTTCCGCTACGACGCGCATCCGATGGGCATGCTGGTCGCGACGGTGGGCGCGCTCTCGACCTTCTACCCGGACGCGAAGCTGATCCGTGACCCGGAGTCCCGCCGGATCCAGACCCATCGTCTGCTCGCCAAGATGCCGACCATCGCCGCGTTCGCGCACCGCCACGCGATCGGCATGCCGTACGCGTACCCCGACAACGAGCTCTCGTACACGGGGAACTTCCTCAACATGATGTTCAAGGTGACGGAGCTGAAGTACCGGCCGAACCCGGTGATCGAGCGGGCGCTCGACGTGCTGTTCATCCTGCACGCCGACCACGAGCAGAACTGCAGCGCCAACGCGATGCGCTCGATCGGCAGCTCCCAGGTGGATCCGTTCTCGGCGCTCGCGGGTGCGTGCGCCGCGCTCTACGGGCCGCTTCATGGGGGCGCCAATGAGGCCGTGCTCCGCATGCTGCAGGAGATCGGGTCGGTCGCGAACATCCCCGGCTACATCCGCCGCGTGAAGGCCGGCGAGGTCCGCCTGATGGGCTTCGGGCACCGCGTGTACCGGAACTTCGACCCGCGCGGGAAGGTGATCAAGCGGCTCGCGGAGCAGGTCTTCGCGGTGACCGGGCGGAACCCGCTGGTCGACATCGCGCTCGAGCTCGAGCGCATCGCGCTGCAGGACGAGTACTTCGTGTCGCGGAAGCTGTACCCGAACGTCGACTTCTACTCGGGCCTCATCTACCAGGCGATGGACTTTCCCAT
>CAZLYE010000668.1:0-7368 GCA_964562865.1 uncultured Binatia bacterium (SeqCode)
AACACGCGCTCGGAGTCCGAGAACGCGGTCAGCATGACGACGCGGACGTCGGGATGCCTGTCGCGGAGCGCCTTCGTCAGCTCGATGCCGCCCTCGCCCGGCATCTCGACGTCCATGAGGACGATCTGCGGCCGTCCGTGCGTGCGGATCGCCTTCCACATCTCGTCGCCGCCGCCGACCGCCGCCAGCACCCGGAGCTCCTTGCGCGCCTCGAGGCACTTCTGGAGCCCGTCGCGGAACACGGGATGGTCGTCGACGATGAGGACCTTGATCGTCTCGCGTGCCACGCTCGTCCCCCCGCAGTATCGTTCGGGCGTCCGACGCGCCCAATAGCCCGTTCGTACCGTTCTTTGGAAGTACGAAGGGTGGCCACTCGGCTGCGACCGCGGTGCGACCGCGTGCGGCCGGGCGTCCAGCCGTCGACCCGGAACTGCCCGGTCTGTGGGCACCGAGCGACGAGAAGCGGGGCAGGCCCGCGTTCGCGATCATCTGCGCGAGGACCCCGACCGCCGCCTCGAGCCCTCCGCGCCCTACGACCGTCGGCCCGCGGTGTGCCACCGTCGGACGAGCTGCGTTCCCATCGTGTGAGGCATTGAAATGCCCAGTAGAAGGGATTGTCAGCCGGTTCACCGATGGATGAACCTTGCGCGCAACTGCGCATCGACCAAGAAACCTATGGGACGATGCGCGAAGGAGGCACGACGATGTCGGAATGGAACAGGGCCGCACGGGCGGCGGTGATGACGGCCGCACTCGCGCTCTCGGCCGTCCCGGGCGCTGCGCTCGCCCAGAGCGACGTGTTCGCCGTCAACTACTACGCCAATGCGAACACGGGTGGGCCCGATGCCAAGGTGCGGATCACCAACCCGGGGACGGCGGGCGCCCCGTCGCCGTCGGGTGATCTCTGCGCGCTGATCTACGTCTTCACTCCCGATCAGCAGATGGCGGAGTGCTGCGGCTGCAAGGTCACGCCCAACGGGCTCCTCACCCTCTCGGTGCAGCGCGACCTGACGAGCAACGCGCTCACGGGTGTCACCCTCACGACCGGCGCCATCAAGCTCGTGTCGTCGACGGCGTCGCCGAAGGGCGTGTGTGACGGGGCGTCTCCCACCCCGACCCCGGCACTGATCGCATGGGCGACGCACCTCCAGCGGCCCGACGGCAGCACGACCGCGCTCACCGAGGCCCCGTTCGAGAGGGCCACCCTCAGCGCGCAGGAGCTCGCCGTCCTGCAGGACAAGTGCGGCGACATTCAGGACAACGGCAGCGGCCACGGTGTCTGCACATGCGGCTCCGCGCAGGACTGAGCCACGGGCAGCTCGCCCGGGCCGACTGCACGGGCGTCCGGCCCGCCCGACGCAAGGAAGGAGGGGCGTCAATGTCACGCACGTTCCGTAGACTCACGACCGTCGGAGGCACGGCCGTCCTCGCGGTCGTCTGCTCCGGCCGCCTCGTCCGTGCCCAGGGCTTCGCCGCGGACGTGTTCAGGCTGGATCGTTTCGACGGTGTCCACGTGCCGAGCCAGAGCATGGATGCCACGGTGCAGATCACCAACCCGGGCGGCACGGGCCTCGAGGCCTGGGGCACGCATGTCGAGGAGGGCGGCTCTCTCACGGAGACGGCCTTCCAGACCGCCACGCTCAGCAATGCCGAGCTCAGTCTCCTCGTGGAGAGGTGCGGGGGCAACGTCGACAACGGGAGCGGGTATGGCCTGTGCTCGTGCGGTCACACCACGGACGATCCGCCCGAGGGCACGACACCGCCCGGGGCGCTGTGTGCGATGATCTACGTGTTCACGTCCGACCAGCAGCTGTCGCAGTGCTGCGGGTGCCCGGTGACTCCCAATGGGTTGCTCACGCTCTCCGTGACGCGTGACCTGACCGACAACCCGCTGACCGGTGTCTTCCCAGAGCGCGGCGTGATCAAGCTGCTGTCGGCGACGCCCGGGCCGCTCAACACCTGCGACCCGACGGCTCCGCAGGTCCCCGCGGCCCCACCCGCGCCCCCCAGCACACCGCCGACCGGACAGGGGGCGGCGCAATGCCAGGCACAGGTCGGCTTCGCGCGGCTCGATTGCACCCTCCAGAGCCTGGGCGCCGACCCGATGTGTGACCTCACCGCGATTCGTCCGCGGCTCCAGCGACGCATCGTCGGCAAGGTGAGCGCGATGCGCAGCCGCCTCCAGCGGGCGCTCCACAAAGGGCCGAAGGCGTTCAACCGCGCACTCGCGCATGCCAGGGGAGCGCTCTCGGACCTCGAGCAGAGGCTCGCCCGGGCCGCGAGGCGCCGGCAGATCACCTCGGCGTGTCAGGCGGCGCTCCAGCAGCAGATCAGCGATCTCCAGGCGCAGGTGGCGGCGATGCGCCAGTGATCGGCCGCGTCAGGGCGTCGGACCGAGGACGAGCCCGTAGACCCCCTGCTTCGTCGCGGTCCCGAACCCACCGGTGCCCGCGCCGACGACGACCATGCCGTTCACGACCGCGGGGCCGGACGAGATCCCCCCGCTCAGGTCGATCGTCTGCAGCACCGCGCCGCTGTCCACGTCGAAGGCGCGGAGCATCCCGACGCTGTCGCCGAGGAGCGCGACGTGGTCGCCGATGCCCGGCGGGCCGAAGCTGTAGGTCGTGCGCACCGATCCGGGACAGCTCCACGCCGGGGTGCCGGCGAAGCCGTCGAGCGCGAAGATGAAGGGCGGGCCGCTGAACGTGCCCGCGAAGATCTTCTGCCACCGCCCGGGACGGCGGCGACGGCCTCCATCGCGACGGTGCAGGATAGGGCCAGGAGCGCGATGCGACGCATCTTCCTCCTTTCCTATTGGGGTTGCGCCCGTCCGGGTTACGCCGCGCGCCGACGCGGCGTCAAGGTGGAAAACGACCGCACGCCGGCTAGGGCGCGCAGCCCGTCGTCGTGCACGCGTCGCAACAGCTCGCCTGCGTGCCGGCACACGCGCTTCCGCCCTTCGGGCCCTTGCACGCCGCGGCGCTCCGCTTGATGTTGCAGGTCGTCCGGCCCGCCGCGCCGGTGCGGCAGCAGGTGACGAAGCCCGACCGGCCGCACGTCGACCGGGCGACGCACTGCCTGATGCCGACCTTGCAGGCGGCGGGGAGGGTCCCCGCCTTGACCGCTCCCGAGAGGACGCGCGCCGAGCAACGGACGTACGCCCCGTGGCTCCGGGCGCTCGCGCACGGGCACTGGGCGTCGACCTGCGCTCGCGCGGCGGTGACCGCCTCGGCGTCGGTGCACTTGGCGGAGGGCATCGTCGTCGTGGTCGTCGCCGTGCCGGCGGCCTGGACGACGACCTTCCCCACCATCCCGAACGCCTGGTGAGGAATGCAATGGTACGGAAACGTTCCCGCAACCGAGAACTGCTGCGTGAACGTGAATGGCGCGTCCTGCACCTGGGAGTTCCAGCCGGGGGCGTCCTGATCGCTCGTCGTCGAGTGCCCGCTCGACTTCCAGACCCACTGCACGCTGTCCCCCGCGTCGATCGTGGTCGTGGTGGAGCCGCTCTCCTCGTCGCGGAACGTGAGCGTCCCTTCCGGGCCCACGTCGATGATCTTGGTGGCCGAGAGGGCCCGGCCTCCGACGCACAGCCCGAGGACCAGGGCCGCCAGCGCGCGCCGACCCGTCACGAAGAGGTCGCGTACGTCGACGCGCGCGGAAGCACAATCCAGTGTGCACGTGGCCCGGCGGGGGTTTTCGGACTTCGAGGGCCACGACGGGACGGGGCACGTTCGCGGTAGCCGCGGCGAGATCGAGACGGGAGACGTGACCGGTCCGTTCGTACCGGGCCCGCCGGACCGTCGTACCGGTCCTTCCAGGCCGCGAAAAATGAGGCCGCCGATCCATTGTGGCTGGACCGCCGCCGTCGATACCGTTCGCGTGAAGGGAGGCTCGCATGAACGCATTCGGTGGCGGACTCGCCGGGGCACTCGGGGGACTGGCGGGCGGCAGCGTGCTCGACGTCTCGGCGGCGCCGGGTCCGGTCGCCATGGCGATGGGGCTCGCCGGGATGGGGCTGCTCCTCGGCGGCGCGGCGGTCCTGATCGCGGCGGCCCTCGGCCGCCGCGCCGGGCGGTGATCGCCATGCGAGACGCCGACGGCACGCAGCGCTACCTCGACTTCCTCTCGGGACGCGACGGCGAGCCGGACTTCGCCCGCCACACGCTCACCCGGCGCGAGGCGTTCTTCGCGGCCCTCGCGCGCGACCCCGTCCGCTCCCGCCGCCGCATCGACCGCGAGACCTTCCTTCGGAACCTCGACCGGGGGCGCCCGGAGCCCGGGCTCGACGACCGCATGCTCTGGCTCCTCGCCACGGCGAAGGCGAACCAGGCCGAGCGCTTCGGCATCGGGCTCGCCGAGCTCTACGGCCGCATCCGCGACGACAGCCCGCCCGTGCAGGTCCACCTGCAGCTCCAGGAGACGTACCACACGCGCATCCTGGCGGACGTCGTCGCGATCTTCGGCCTTCCGGTGCACGCTCGGCCTCCGGTGCTCCTCGCCCGCATGATGATCCGTTGGATCATCTCGGTACCCGAGGCGTGGCGCCTCCCGGTCGCCGGCTGCGGGGAGATGGCGGGCTGCGTCCTCTTCCGCGCCCTCCGCGAGCGCGGGCTCGCCCTCTTCGCCGACGAGCCGGAGGTCGCCGGGCGCATCCGGCTCCTCTACGACGAGATCCTCGCCGACGAGATCAGCCACGTCGGCTTCATCGCCTGGCAGCTCGGGCCGCGGGGACGCGCCCTGATGCGCGGCCTCTACCGCGCGCTCGGCGCGCGCCTCGTCGGACAGATGCCGGAGGCGGTCCGGCTCTTCGGCCGCACGGAGCTCGCCCGGCGCTTCGGAGCGTTCCGTCTCGAGGAGATGGCGCGGGAGTATCCGCGGCTGGCGTTCACCGCGGCGACGATCTGAGCGACGCCTACGCGGCGTCGCGGTCCGATTTGCGGGCTCCCTTGACGATGCGGATCGGCGGACGGCCGGTCTCGCCCTTCGCGAGTGCCAAGCGGACGAGCGTACCCACCACGAGCGCGACGGCGGCCCACCCCACTGCGGAGAGGAGCGCGCCGTCGGGCGCAGCCACGATCCCGGTCAGAACCGGCGGAAAGAGCATCATGCTGCTCTCAGGATAATCACATTGGAAAGCTAGTCAAAAGCAGCGGCCTGCGGCGATCCGGCGGGCGCCGTGCGCCCTGCCTGCGGGTCCGCGTCACGAGAACGGCCAGTTGGTCGCCTCCGTGCCCCCGTCCACCTCGACCACCTTCCCCGTGACCCAGCTCGAGGCCGGGGACGCGAGCCAGAGGGCCGCAAGTGCCACGTCCTCGACCGTCCCGATCCGGCGCATCGGTGTGAGCGCCGACATCTTCGCGCGCAGCTCGTCGTCCAGGAAGGGTGCGAGAGCGGAGGTCTCGACGGCACCCACGGCGAGGGCGTTGACGCGCACGCGCGGCGCGAACTCGGAGGCGAGGAGCCGGGTCATGAACGAGAGCGCCGCCTTCGCGGTCCCGTACGCCACGAACCCCGGCTGGACGAGCCGCCCGGCGGCCGACGAGATGTTCAGGACCACGCCGCCGTCCGCCGCCAGCATGTGACGGACGACCAGCCGGGAGAGCACGAAGGCCGACGTCACGTTGAAGCGGAACGCCTCCTCGAAGCCGCGCTCGCTCGTCTCGAGGGCGGGCCGCGGCGGGAACCCGCCCGCGTTGTTGACGAGGACGTCGACCCGGCCGAACTCGTCCATCGTCCGAGCGACGAGCGCGTCGAGCTGCGCGCGCTGGGTCACGTCGCACGGGACCGCGAGCGCGCGACGCCCGAAGGCGCGGACGCCTGCGGCGGCGCCCTCGATCTGCTCCGCGGTGCGCGCCGCGCAGACGACGTGTGCTCCCACCTCCGCGAAGGCAAGCGCGATGCCGGCGCCGATCCCGCGCCCGGCGCCCGTCACGATCGCCACCCGGTCCGTCAGTCGATATCGGTCGAGGATCATCACGCACCCTCCGTCCGGAACACGCTAGCATCCCGGCGGCGGCCCGGCATAGAATCGCGGCCGTGGCGGACGAGCGCCCCCGGCCGTACGAGGTGACGCAGCCGCTCGCGCGACGCGACGCGGTCCGCGCCGAGGTCCTCGCCCGCATCCCGCGCTGGTACAGCCCGTGGGCGCACCTCGCGTTCCCGTCGTTCGTCGGGATCGGGTTCATCACAGCGGCCGTCTGCGTGCTGCGGGCCCCGACGCCGAGAGAGCTCCTCGTCGTCCCGCTCGTCCTCGTGCTCTCGAACTTCAACGAGTGGCGCATCCACAAGCACATCCTCCACCGGCGGAGCTGGCCGCTCGAGACGCTCTTCTGGCGCCACACTCCCGAGCACCACGTCATCTTCATCCGCGACGACATGGCGATGCGGTCCCCGCGCGAGTTCCACCTCGTGCTCATTCCGGCCTACGGCATCCTCGGGATATTCGTCACCCTGCTGCCGATCACCGCCGTGCTCTGGTGGCTCTCGCCGAACGTCGCGGCGCTCTGGGTGGCGTCGTCGATGGGATACGTGGTCGCCTACGAGTGGCTCCACCTCGCCTACCACATGCCGGCCGACAGCGCGGTCGGCCGGAGCCGGCTGGTCGCCTGGCTGCGCCATCACCACGCCGTCCACCACACGCCCGAGCTGATGCAGCGGTGGAACTTCAACGTCACCGTACCGCTGGCGGACTGGGCGCTCGGGACGATCCACCGATCTGCGTAGAGGCCACGCACGGACGGCGCCGTGAGCGCGACGCCGGATCCCCGCCGCCTCTTCACCGAACGCCACGGTGCCTATCTGCGCTTCGTCCGCTCGGTCGGTTATCCGCGCGGCCTCCGCGCGTTCTTCCGGGCCTCGCCGCTCCTCGGCGGCGGTCTCCGCGTGCTCGACGCGGGCTGCGGGACCGGCGTCGTCACGCTGGCGCTCGGTGACGCGCTCTCGGCGCGGGGGCTCGCGCCGCGGACGCTCCACGCCTTCGACCTGACGCCCGCGATGCTGGACCGCTTCCGCGAGGCGCTCCGGCGGCGCGGGATCGACGACGTGGAGCTCGCGCAGGCCGACGTCCTCCGGCTGGACGCCCTCCCGCCCGCGTGGACGGGCTACGACCTGATCGTCTCGGCCTCGATGCTCGAGTACGTCCCGCGCGACCGCTTCGCCGAGGCGCTCGGGGGTCTCAGGCGGCTCCTCGCCGAGCGCGCGACGTTCCTCCTCTTCGTCACGCGACGGAACCCGCTGACGCGCGTGCTCATCGGCCGGTGGTGGGAATCGAACCTGTACACGTCCGGCGAGCTTCGCGAGGCCTTCCGGCAGGCGGGCTTCTCGCGCGTCGCCTTCCGTCGCTTTCCGCTCGTGGCCCGTCATCTG
>CAZLYE010000669.1:0-4044 GCA_964562865.1 uncultured Binatia bacterium (SeqCode)
CCATGCCGTCCCCTCCTCATAGCAGGAGACGAACGACCGCAATTAGTATTCAACGAACTTCGGACTCGGGACACTAGGTGCTCGTCGATGCCCGTAGAGCGGGGTGGAGTGGTGACCTCGCGGTGACCCGCGAGCGCTCGGACCCGCTGATTCGGAATCAGGTGGCGCGCGGAAAGTGCCCACCCCGCAACGCCTTTTCCGGGCGGGTCACCAGGCGGTCACCGTGAGAGCAGCGGTTTCGAGCTCCGCGAAGGTGTGGGACGCACTCCGCGAGGGGGCGCCGTCGACGTGGCTCCGCGCGTCGCGCGAGGCGATCGCACGGCGCACGCTGCACGCCGAGACCGCGCACCTCGAGCCGACGGACGCGGCGCGCGCGTTCGTGGTGAACCAGGGCCCGGGTCCATCGCAGGACTACGCTGCAGCGTTCCTGGCCCACATCGAGGACGGCGCGCCCGAGCCCACGGTGCCGGTGGGGCTGCGCTGGCGGGCGGCGCAGGTCCGCGCCTTGCTCGCCGAGCTCACTCCCAGGCATAGGCACCGCTTATGAAGCGCAGCGCGCGACATCTGCCGCGTCGCCAGGAGCGCGAGGCGTCGCTCTCCCTCAGGCTGGCCTGGACGACCTCCTCGCCGCGAGCGAGCGGACCCTCGGCCTCGTCAGGAGTACGCCGGCGGCGGACCGCCCGGCGATCGAGACGACGGCGACGCGAATCGCTGGCGATTTTTTCGGAACCTGTCAAAGACTCTCTGACATAGGCTCTGTGACAGTCTAGATTCCCAGGGTCCCTGACCGCGGTCGAACCGCGCTGCGGCGTCTCACAGGGGGGTGCGTCAGAACCGTCTGGTTGAATTTTGGCGCGGCCTAGCGGCGGCCCGCGGACGCCAGGACGACCGGGGTATGGGTCAGCTCCGCTGCGTGGCTGTAGCGGCTCCTGGTGCGTTCCGGGGGGTGGGTCTCCGCGTCGTGAACGCCGCGACGAGGGGTGAGGTAGCCACCCCGGTGTTCTGCGCCCAGCGAGTCCGGCGCGGCGGTGCCCGACCGACCCGGTCCTAGGCGGTCACGCCGGGCCAGACGCCGAGCGTCTCCCGCACCTCGTGGTCGCCATCGACCGCCGCGCAGACGAGCCAGAGAAGTCCCTGCATACCGCGGATGACGTCGAGCTCCTCCTCGCCGCAGTCGCGGCGCCCCGGCTGAACGAGGACGACCTCGTCACCACTGCGCCGTTCGTACTCGAAGAGTCGCCGTGTCCCGGCGACGCCGAAGAGCTCGACGAGCAGGCGGGCGCCGCCGCGCTGGGCGGCGGGATCGGGCGGCAGGGGCTCGTCACCGAACCGCCAGTGCGGGGTGGTGGCGAGCGCCGCACCGAAGACGCGCAGCATGTGCATGAACTTCGAGCGCTCGCCGGTCGTCAACGTGGTCATGGGGACCTCCGCGGTTCGGGGACCCCGTTTCTACCTCCGGGTGCCCGGCGGCGAGAAGGAGAAAGTGCCGGCCGGCTGGGATGCCGGTTGGCGCGTCGCACGCGGTCGAGGTCACCGGAGCTTCGGCACGCATTGGACAACGGCCGGCGTTTTCCCTAGACCACCGGCGCGTGCGCGTCCGTGCGTCCATCGATTCTCCGGCCGTGCGCCCCGGCGTCGGGATCGGCGTAGCGGTCGCGACGACGAGCCTCTGGCTGGCGTTCCTCGCGGCGAACGGCCCGGCACTCCGGCCGGACACGCATGCCTATCTGCGCGTCGCCGACGGCTTCCGCGACTTCCGCATCCTGACGTCGCCCCGGATGCCGGGCTATCCGCTCTTCCTGGTCGCGGTGCGCGCGCTCGCCGACCGGCTCGGGACCGACTTCGCAACGACGGTCGCGGTCGTGCAGACGCTCCTCCTCGCCGCGCTCGGGACGGGCCTCGTCTTCGCGCTGGCGTCCCGAATGACGGGGCGCACGGCCGTCGGCGTCGCGGCGGCGCTCCTCTTCGCGCTCGACACCGACGTGCAGTGGTTCGGCGCCGTGCTTCTCACTGAGGCGCTCACCGTGACGCTCGTGGCCGGCATGGCCTGGCTCCGGGTGCGCGACGGGCGCTGGCGACGCACGGCGTGGATCCTCGCCGCGCTGGCGGTCGTCCGCCCGAACTTCGTCGTCTTCCCGTTCGCGTTCGGCCTGGTCGATGCCCTTCGCCTCCGTAGGCCGCGCGCCCTGCTGGCGCCGATCCTGCCGACAATCGTCGTGCTCGCCACGTGGTGGACAGTCGCGTCCGCCGCGGGCGCCGACCCCGCGCGCCCGCTCACGTGGTTCGGCCCGATTCACACCTTCACGAAGGTGTACGAGTCGGACCTCTGGCGCGCCCTTCCCGACGGGCCGGAGCGCCGCCTCCTCGCCGACCAGCGCGCGCGGGGAGTGGACGCCAGCCGCGCCGCGGACGCCGTTGAGAGCGCCGCTGGTCCGGGGAGCGTCCTCCGCGTCGCGCGGAGCACGATCCACGCCGACCCGAGCGGCTACGTGCGGGTCTGCCTCGCCGTCATACCGCTCGAGTTCCGGGGCGGGACGTGGTCGGACGTCGCGGAGATGGGGTTCACGCATCCGCAGCCGGCGCTCCTCCGGCGCGTCCGCCGCTTCCACGCGAAGTATGGCGGCATCTTCTATGGCTCGTTCGTCTCGTTCGTGCTGTTCGTGGCCCTCTTCGCCGGCGCCTGCTGGAACGGATTCGGGTGGGACGGCGTCGCCCAGCCGTTCCGCGAGGTCTTCGCGCCGTTCGTTGCCACCCTCCTCTTGAGCGTCGCGTTCACCTCGGCCGGGACGACCTCGATCGCGCGGCTCGCCGTCGAGTTCCACCCGTTCAACGCCCTCCTCTGGGCGGCGGCGCTGGGGCGCGCGGGGCAGCACGCCGCAGCATGGTGGGCCCGGCGCCCGCACCATGGTCCGGTGGTCGGGGACGTCGCCGAGCGTGCACCACGAGCCGACTGACCGCCCCGCGAAAGACCGTCGGCACGGCCGGACTTCGGCCCCGCCACCTCCTCCCGGCGGCGCTTCCCTGCGCGCGCTATCTCGTCACCGCGTCGTCTCGGCGCCCGCGCCGGGCCGACGTGGCAGCAGCCGCCGCCGCATCCACGCCGACACGCCCCAGCCGGGACCGACGCCCTGGCCACCGCTGGCGGCGTAGCGGATCGTTCGCGCGACCTCGACGGGAAGCCCGAGCAGCGCTGCGGCGGCGTCTTCGTGACGGGGGCCGAGCGGGATGTACTGCCCGGTGCGCACGAACGTGACGGCGGTCAGCGGCGAGTACGATCGGGGATCGCCGCGCCGCCGTCCCCGGAGCGCGCGTCGCTGGTCCGGTCCCCAGGCGCCCGGGCGCGTCGGCCGCCAGCGGAACTGCGACGCGGCGCGCGCGAAGTCCTCGAGGAAGCGCGTGGCGGCCGCGTCCCATGCCGTGAGCGCGGCGAAGACCTGGCGCCGGTGCGGCGGGAGACTCTCGGCGTCGATCCCGCGCGCCGCGAGCTCCCCCGTCCACGTGTCGAGCTGTCGCCGGATCGGCGAGCGCGTGTCGTCGCGGTGCCGCGCGTCCGCGGAGCGTCGGGATCGCGCGCCTCCGCCGCCCCGGCCCCCGCGGGGCGCTGCCACCAGGCTGCTCGCCTCCCATTCACGGGCGCCTCCCGTCGCGGGAGTCGGCGGTGGGCCCGGTCCGTTTTGCTACTTTCGCGATTCGCTCTCTCCGGACCGTAGCAAAAGCCCCGTGCTGGTCTCGACTGTCGAGCAGCTCGACCGCGTCGCGGTGCCGCGACACGGGATGCACGTACCCCTGTGTGGTCGCGAGGTCGCTGTGCCCGAGCAGCTCCTTCAGCACCCATGGGCTGACGCCGCCGTCGGCGAGGAGACTGGCGAACGAGTGCCTGAGAGCGTGCATCGTCTGGAGCGGCAAGCCCTCCTCCGCGAGGATGCGCTGCATGGTCCGCCTCACATGCACTCGGCTCCACGGTCGGAGCGGATCGCGCGACGAAGGAAAGAGCCACGGTACAGGAGCGTTCGGGTCCGCCATCTCGCGGAGCGCCTCGAGCGC
>CAZLYE010000670.1:0-4181 GCA_964562865.1 uncultured Binatia bacterium (SeqCode)
GCCCGTCCCGAGCGGCCGGGTCGCGGGCGGATCGTTTTCGAGACGTGCGCCCCGCGCTCGGAACGGACGCCCGAGCGCGTCCAGTCGAACCTCGTGGACGTCCGCTGACGGGCGTCTCAAGTTCGACGTCCGACCGGCCGATCATCGTTGTGCCGTGCGCGCGACGTGGCTCGCCGTCCTCGCCCTGTCCGCCTGCGGGCTCCGGGGGAGCCCGGCACCCGGCCCGCGAGGGGAGGGACCGGTCTCGCGGAAGACGGCCGCCGCGTGCGACACCGTCGCTCGCCTGATCGACCGGACGCCCGGCATCGAGCTCGCGCGGATCGAGGGCCTGTTCGAGGATCCGTTCTCGCAGCGCCTCCTCGAGGGCTGCCGGATCCTCGTCTCCGGCTCGTTCGCCGCGCTCGCCGAGCAGCCCGGACCCGACGACGTGCTGCACGAGGAGCTCGCCGCCGAGGGCTGGACCGAGGACACCGACTACAGCGCGGACGGCCCCGACGGCACCATCTTCGCCTTCCGGCGGGACGGCACCTTCTGCCTGATCGAGGGCCGTTGGGAGGGCGGGGTCGTCCAGGACCACGTGCCCCCGGCGGATCGCTACGAGCTGACCGTCGGCTGCTCCGACTGACGCTCAGGACGCGGGAGCCGCCCGGAACTCCCGCACCACGTCCGCGATGTTCCGGTGCTCGCCGTCCACCGCGTAGTTGAGCCGCCGCATCGTCGCGGCCGACAGCGTCCCGCCGAGACGCTCGAGCGCCGCCGCGAGCGCCGGGTACCGCTTGAGCACGGCCTCGCGCACCACCGGGGCCGCCTCGTACGGCGGGAAGTAGTGCTTGTCGTCCTCGAGCACGGCGAGCTTGAGGCTCTCGATCTGGCCGTCGGTCGCGTTGCCGGCGACCAGGCTCACCTGCCCATCGACCAGTGCGCGGTAGAGGAGACCGAGGTCCATGAGGCGCACCTCGCGGAAGACGAGGTTGTAGGTCTGCGAGAGCCCGGGATAGCCGTCGGCCCGCTCCTTGAACTCGTAGCCGAACGCCGCGATCCAGTCCTTCGCGTGCGGGACGACGTCCGAGATCGTGTGCACGTCGAGCCTCGTGGCGTCGTCGCCGCGGATGACGAGCGCAAACGTGTTGTCGAAGCCGAGCGGCGCCGTCCACACGAGGCCGGCCTTCGCGTACGCCTCCCGCACGCGCTCGAGCACGGTCGTCCGGTCGCCCGGCGGCTCCTTCAGGATCGCCGCGAGCGCGGTGCCCGTGTACTCGACGTATGTGTCGATCTGTCCCGCGCGGATCGCGGCGTCGCAGACGAACGTGCCGCCGAGATCGAGGCGTCGTTCGACGGGAAGCCCGATCGCCTCGGCCGTCTGCGCCAGGAGCTCGCCGAGGATCCGCTGCTCGGTGAAGTTCTTCGAGCCGACGACGACCTTCGACGGGCCGCCGCAGCCCGCGAGCGCCACGAGGAGAAGAACCCGCCTCATCGCGGTGCCCGCACCCGCCGCTCGACCAGCCCGAGTAGCATGTCGGCGGTCACGGCGAGCCCCGCCGCGGGGAGTGCACCTGCCAGGATCGTCCGGTCGTCCACCATTGCCACCCCCCGGAAGATGAAGACGCCGAGGCCCCCCGCGCCGATCGCCGCCGCGATGGTCGCGACGCCGATGCCGATGACGGTCGCGACGCGCACGCCGGCGATGATCACGCTCGCCGCGAGCGGCAGCTCGACGCGCCAGAGGAGCTGGCCGTCCGTCATGCCCATCCCGCGGCCCGCCTCGCGGATCGCCGGGTCGACGCCCGCGATGCCCGTCACGGTGTTCCGGAGGACGGGCAGGAGCCCGTAGAGCGTGAGGGCGACGAGCGCGGTTCTGACACCGATGCCGCCGATCGCCGGCACCGGGATGAGGAACCCGAAGAGCGCGAGGCTCGGGATCGTCTGCAGGACGCTCGCGAGCCCGAGCACCGCGCGGCTCCACCCCGGCCGCCGGGTGAGGACGACGCCGAGCGGTACCCCGATCGCCGTCGCGATCCCGATCGACACGACGACGAGCATCACGTGGCGGCCGGTCTCGCGGAGGATCTCCTGCGCCATCACGCGGCTCCCGCGTCGAGGAACGCCCGCACCTCCGGGTGGTCGCTCGCGTGGAGCGACGCCGGCGTCCCGGCCGTGACGAGCCGCCCGGCGGCGAGGAGCGCGATCCGGTCACCCACGAGCGCGGCCTCGCGCATGTCGTGCGTCACGAAGACGGCGGTCTTCCGGAGGCGCGACTTGAGCGCGCGGAACTCGCGCTGCAGCTCCGCGCGCGTGATCGGGTCGAGCGCGCCGAAGGGCTCGTCGAGGAGGACGAGCGGCGGGTCCGCGGCGAGCGCGCGGGCCACGCCGACGCGCTGGCGCTGCCCGCCGGAGAGCTCGTGCGGGTAACGTCCCGCGTACTCCGCCGCGGGGAGGCCGACCAGCTCGAGCAGCTCCTCGACGCGCGCACGCGTGCGCGCGGCCGGCCACGCCTCCAGCTCCGGCACGAGCGCGACGTTCCGCGCGATCGTGAGGTGCGGGAAGAGTCCCACCTCCTGGATCACCCAGCCCGTCCGGCGTCGGAGGCGGATCGGATCCCACGCGACGGTCGCCTGGCCCGCCACGCGCACCTCGCCCTCGGTCGGCACGAGGAGCGCGTTCACGAGCTTGAGCGCCGTCGTCTTCCCGGAGCCGCTCCGGCCGATGAGCGCGAGCGTCTCGCCCTCCTCGACGCCGAGCGAGAGCCCCGCGAGCAGGGCACGGCCGTCGGGGAGGCGGAGGCCGGCTCCGCGGAACTCCACGAACGGGGGCACGCGGCCTGCTATCACGCCCGCCGCGCTACGCGAAGCCCGGCGCGCTCGCGTCGACGGCGAGCCGCGCCGGCCGCACCGGGCTGGCGAGTGGTGCGATGTCGTTCGGCCCGTCGGGGGAGACGAGCGCCGCGAGCGCGCGGAGCTGGCGGCGCCCGACGCCCACCTCGAACATGCCGCCCAGGTAGACCTGGATGCCCGCCGTGCGGCAGCGGGCGGCGCAGGCGAGCGCCTCGAGGACGCCGCCCATCCGGGCCGGCTTCAGGTTGACGGCGACGGGCCGGGTCGGGAGCGCGTCCACCGCGGTGGCCGACCCGATGGGCCCGTCGAAGCTGAGGCGTCGCCGGAGCGACGGCGACCACGGCCCCGGGCCCCCCGGGTCCTCGATCAGCGCATCCGGGAGGGCACGGTGGGCCCGCTCGTGCGTGGCCGGGTCGCCGGACAGCTTGAAGTCGAGCACCGCGACGCGCCCGAGCGCGGCGAGCCCACCATATATGTCGTCGTCCCAGGCGGGGTCGGCATCGAGCTTCAGCTCGGCCGTCCGCGCCTCCGCGAGCGCGCACGCGACCGGGTCCGCTGCCTTCGCGCACGAGACGACGTACCGCACGGGCCCGGGGACGACGTCCGTCAGGGCGAAGAGGTTCGTCCGCGCCTGCCGGAGCGCCAGGTCGACGGCCGCCGCCTCGAGCGCCGCGCGCTCGTAGGGATCGGTGAACGCCGCGCGCATCGCCGCCGCCCACGCGTCGACCCGCGCCCACCGCCCGCGCGGCACGTGCCCGAGCCGCGCACGGAAGGCCTCGTGCGCGGCCGCGGTCCACGCCACGTTCTCCCCGCGCCCGTCGCCGAGCCGCACCTCGGACGTCGGCCGCACCCGGTCCGGGTACGACGCGAGCGGGACGCCGCCCACCGTGCACTCGACCTCGTCGACGACGACCGGCAGCGCGGCGAGCGCCTGCTCAGGCGTCCGCGGCACAGCGGAAGCCGGCGAAGATCTGCCGGCGCTGCGGGAGGTCCCAGTTGCGGAACGTGTTGCGGATGGCGACCGGCCGCGTCGCCCACGAGCCCCCGCGCAGCACACGGTAGCGCTTCCCGAAGTGCACCTCGGAGTACTCGCGGTAGGGGAACGCGGCGAAGCCCGGGTACGGGCCGAACTCGGTCGCGGTCCACTCCCACACGTCGCCGATCATCTGGTGGCAGCCGAAGAAGCTCCGCCCGCGCGGGTACGCGCCGACCGCCGCCGGCCCGAACGTCCGCTGGTCGAGGTTCGCGTGGTCCTCGGTCGGCGGCATGTCGCCCCACGGGTAGCGGCGCGCGACGCGCGTCTCGAGGTCCCACGCCGCGGCCTTCTCCCACTCCGCCTCCGTCGGGAGG
>CAZLYE010000671.1:0-5855 GCA_964562865.1 uncultured Binatia bacterium (SeqCode)
CTGCACCAGCCCGCCGCCGAGGACGCGGTCGAGCTCGGCGAGGCCGGTCGTCCGTCGGGCCGCGTCGCCGGCGGTCACGGCCACGAGCGGACGCGGCGCGCCGCCCGACGCGGCGACCGCCCGGACGCCGCGCCCGCGCGCGTCGGGAAGCACCTCCTCGACCATCGTGCTCCACGCCTCGCAGCCCGGACACTGGCCGAGCCAGCGCGGCGCGCTGTGCCCGCACTGCTGGCAGACGAACGCGGAGCGCCGCGCCTTGTCAACCATGGCGGGTCTCGCGGTTGACAGGCGCCGGCTCCCCCGGCATGACCGCGCGGTGCACGCGCTCGAGGCCGAGCTCGCCGCGCTCGAGGAGGCGGGTCTCCGCCGCCGGCTCCGCGCGCTCGAGAGCGGGCCCGACACCGAGGTCGTGGTCGACGGCCGCCCCGTGCTGCTCCTCTCGTCCAACGACTACCTCGGCCTCGCGAGCCATCCCGCGGTGCGGGCGGCCGCGTGCGCCGCGATCACCCGCTGGGGCTGCGGCACGGGGTCGTCGCGGCTGGTCGCCGGCCACCTGGAGCTGCACGCGGTGGTCGAGGCGCGGCTCGCCGCGTTCAAGGGGACGGATGCGGCCGTCCTCTTCCCCTCGGGTTACCAGGCGAACATCGGGGCGATCGGCGCGCTCGTCGGCCGCGGCGACCACGTCTACAGCGACGCGCTCAACCACGCGAGCATCGTCGACGGGTGCCGCCTGTCGCGGGCCACCGTCCACGTCTATCCACACCGCGACGTCCGGGCCCTGGAAGCCGTCCTCGCCGCCACGCCGCGTGGCGGACGGCGCCTCATCGTGACCGATTCGGTCTTCTCCATGGACGGCGACCGCGCGCCCCTCCGGACGCTGGCCGCGCTCGCGGAGCATTACCATACCTGGTTGATGATAGACGAGGCCCACGCGACGGGCGTGCTCGGCGCGCGCGGCGCGGGGCTCGCGGAGGCGGATGGCGTCGCCGCATGCATCACGGTGCACATGGGGACGCTCGGCAAGGCGCTCGGGAGCGCGGGCGCGTACGTCGCGGGATCGCGCGCGGTGGTCGACGTGGTCGTGAACCGCGCCCGGAGCTTCGTCTACACGACCGGCCTCGCGCCGGCCGCCGTCGCCGCCGCCGGCGCGGCGCTGGAGATCGTGGCGGCCGAGCCGGCGCGCCGCGCGGCGCTCGCCGAGAACGCCGCGCGCCTCCGCGCCGGGCTCCGCGCGCTCGGCCTCGACGTGCGCGGCGACACGCACATCGTGCCCGTCGTCGTGGGCGACAACCGGACCGCGCTCGCGCTCGCGGACGCGCTCCTCGCGCGTGGCGTCCTCGTGCAGGCGATCCGCCCGCCGACGGTCCCGGCCGGCACGGCGCGGCTCCGTGTCGCACCGATGGCGACGCATTCGCCCGCGCAGCTCGACCGCGCGCTCGCGGCCTTCGCCGACGCCGCCCGCGAGGCTGGAGCGCTCCCATGACGGACCCCGCCACGCTCGCCGCCTGGGACCACCACCATCTCTGGCATCCGTTCACCCAGATGGCGGACTGGCTCGGGGAGGAGCCGCTCGTCATCGCGTCCGCGGAGGGTTGCACGCTGGTCGACACGCGCGGCCGCCGCTACCTGGACGGGGTCTCGTCGCTCTGGTGCAACGTCCACGGCCACCGGCACCCGGCGCTCGACGCCGCGCTCCGGGACCAGCTCGGCCGCGTCGCGCACACGACGCTCCTCGGCCTCGGGAGCGTGCCGTCGATCGAGCTCGCGCATGCGCTGGTCGCGGTGGCGCCGCGCGGGCTCACGCGCGTCTTCTACTCGGACGCGGGCGCGACGTCCGTCGAGGTCGCGCTCCGCATGGCCCTCCAGTACCATCAGCTCCGCGGCGCGAGCGGCCGGATCCGCTTCGCGTCGCTGGTCGAGGGCTACCACGGCGACACGCTCGGCGCCGTCGGCGTCGGGTTCTCCGAGACGTTCCACCGCTTCCTCGCCGGTGCGGTCGCCCCGGCGGTGCGTCTGACGCCGCCGCACGTCTTCCGCTGGCAGCGGGGGATGGATGCCGAGGGTGCCCTCGCCGCGGCGCTCGCCGAAGCGGAGCACATGCTCGCCACGCACGGCGCGACGCTCGCGGCCGTCGTCGTCGAGCCGCTCGTGCAGGGTGCCGCGGGCATGTGGATCCATCCGCCGGCGTATCTCCGCGCGCTCCACGAGCTCGCCCATCGTCACGGGTCGCTCTTCGTCGCGGACGAGGTGGCGACGGGGTTCGGGCGCACGGGGCGCCTCTTCGCCTGCGAGCACGCGGGCATCACGCCCGATCTGATGTGCGTCGCAAAGGGCGTCTCCGGCGGGTACCTGCCGCTCGCCGCGACGCTCGCGACGGAGGAGGTCTTCTCCGCCTTCCTCGCGCCCTACGAGGACTTCCGCGCCTTCTTCCACGGCCACACCTACACGGGGAACGCGCTCGCCTGCGCAGTCGGCCTCGCGAGCCTGCGTCTCTTCGACGAGGAGCGGATGGTCGAGCGGCTCGCGCCGAAGATCGCGCGTCTCGGCGAGCGGCTCGCGGCGGAGATCGCGCCGCTTCCCCACGTGGGCGAGGTGCGCCAGCAGGGCTTCATGGTCGGGATCGAGCTGGTGGCCGACCGGGCTGGGCGCGTCCCCTACCCCGCGACCGCGCGGATCGGCCAGCGTGTGGTACGCGCCGCGCGGGTGCGGGGCGTGATCCTCCGGCCGCTCGGGAACGTCATCGTGCTCATGCCGCCGCTCGCGATCGCGCCCGTGGAGCTCGATCGGCTCATCGACGTCGCGCGCGACGCGATCGCGGAGGCGACGGGCGCGTGAGCACCCTCTTCGTCACCGGCACCGACACGGGCGTCGGGAAGACGTTCGTCGCGTGCGCGCTCGCGACCGCGCTCCGCACGGCCGGCCGGCGCGTCGCGGTGATGAAGCCGGTCGAGACCGGCGTCACCCGCGAGCCCGAGGACGCGCTCCGGCTCGCCGCAGCGGCGGGCGACCCGGCGCCGCTCGACGACGTCTGCCCGTACCGGCTCCGCGCGCCGCTCGCGCCAAGCGTCGCGGGACGCCTGGAGGGTGTCACGATCGACGTCGAGCACCTCGTCGACCTGATCCTCCGGCGGGCCGCCACGGCCGACGTGCTGCTCGTCGAGGGTGCCGGCGGCCTGCTCGTCCCGGTCGCCGCGCGGAGCACCTGGGCCGACGTCGCCGCCCGCGCGCGACTTCCCGTCCTCATCGTCGCGGCGAACCGCCTCGGCACGATCAACCACTGCGCGCTCACGGCGCGCGCGGCGGCGGCCGCCGGGCTCGCGGTCCGGGGGTTCGTCCTGTCCCAGACGTCGGCCGAGGCCGACGCCTCCACGCCGACGAACGCGGAGGCGATCGCGGAGCTGACGGGACTCCGCTGCCGGGGAGTGGTCGCGCACCACGCGTCCCCGACGGCCGCCGTTCCCGGGCTCGCCCTCGACGGCCTCGTCTGACGGGGTTCAGCCCGCGCTGGCGCGCGGCGGCCCGGCGAGTGCGCGGTCCATCGTCGAGCGGAGATCGGAGACCGAGAACGGCTTCCGGAGAAAGCCCGCGAGCCCCGCGGCGGCGAGCCGGCGCGTCGTTCCCTCGTCGTTGTAGCCGCTGATGACGATCACGGGAGCGTCGGGGCGGATCCGCCGGATCTCGAGGAACGCCTGTTCGCCGCCCAGGCGCGGCAGGGTCAGGTCGACGATCACCGCGTCGATCACCTGCATGTGCCTCCGGAACACCTCGATCCCCTCCCGCCCGTCGGCGGCGACGAGCACGCTGCACCCGAGCCGCTCGAGCATGTGCTGCGTCACGATGCGGACGTCCTCCTCGTCGTCGACGAGGAGGACGGTACGGGCTGCGTCGCGGCGCTGAATGGGTGCTGGCTCCGCCGGCGCGTGCGCGGCCGGCGCACCCCCGCGGGAGGGGAGGAAGATGCGGAAGGTCGTTCCCTGGCCCCGTTGGCTCTGCACGGCGAGCGCGCCCCGATGGCCGCGCACCGTCCCGAGCACCGTGGCGAGGCCAAGGCCGCGTCCGGCGAACTTGGTCGAGAAGAACGGATCGAACATCTTCTCGACCGTCGCCGGGTCCATCCCGCAGCCCGTGTCCACCACCTCGATGAAGACGTACAGGCCCGGGGCCGCGTCCGTACCGTGCCGCGTCTCGCGGAGCGCCGCCTCGTCGAGCTCCACCGTCCCGGTCCGGACCGTGATCACGCCGTCGGCCGCGCCAATGCCCTCCGCGGCATTGATGAGGAGGTTCATCAGCACCTGACGCACCTGCGTCGGGTCGGCGTCGATCGCCGGCAGATCGTCTCCGAGCTCGTAGCGCGTCGTCACGCGGCGCGGGATCGAGACGCGGAGGAGGCCGCGCATCTCCTCGACGAGGGCGTTCACGTCCACCCGCTCGAGCACCGTGCTGCCCTGTCCGGCATACGCGAGCATCTGCCGCGTGAGATCCGACCCGCGCCGCGCGGCGACCTCGATCTGACGGATCGGCTCGCGAATCGGCGACCCCGTCGGGAGGTCGCTCTGCACGAGCGAGGCGTTGCCGAGCACGCTCACCAGGAGGTTGTTGAAGTCATGCGCGATGCCCGCCGCGAGCGCGCCGAGGCTCTCGAGCTTCTGCGCCTCGAGGAGCTTCCGCTCGAGGGCGAGCCGCGTCTCCTCCGCCCGGCGCCGCTCGGTGACGTCGCTCGCGAGGCCGATCAGGCGGCTCACGCGACCGTCGGGTCCGCGATCCGGAGTGAGGTGACACTCGAACGTCGCGCCATCGACGGAACGGAGCCAGGTGACGGCCTCGCCCTTGAACGCACGGGCGACGAAGTCGGCGGTGTGCGGGAACTCACCGGCGATCGGCCGGCCGACGAGCTCGCCCGGAGAGAGCCCGAGCCGCTCGAGCCCCTTCCCCTCCGAGAACGTCACCGTCCCGCCCCGGTCGAGCGTGAACAGGATGACGGGAGCGTTCGCGATGACCGCGCGGAGCCGCACCTCGCTCTCCCGCAACGCCTCCGCGCCCGCGCGCGCCTCGCGGCTCGCCTGCTCGAGCGACCACGCCTGGACGAAGAGCGTCCATCGCCGGCGCTCGAGCAGGACGGTCGTCACGACGGCGATGGCCGTCGACACGACGAACGCGATCAGGTTGTCGCCGAACGCGGGGTCGCTCACGCCCGCGGGCCGAAGGAGCGACGCGGCGACATAGCCGGCGACCACGACGCCGGCCCCGAGCGCCGTCCACAGGGCCGGCCACGGGATGAGCACCGCGATCCCCAGGATGACGAAGTTGGTGCTGACGTTGATCGGGCTCGCCGGCCCGCCCGTCACCGACCCGAGCGCCTGCTGCACGCCGCCCACGACCGCCGGCGCGAGGAGCCCGATCGCGCGCGCGTGGCGCTCGCCGAACGCGCTCCGGAGAAGCGCCACGATCGCGAGAAGAGCCGCCACGCCGCAGAGCCGGAACTGGACCAGCGTCGCCGCGATCGGGCCGAAGCGAGCGCGGTCGAGCGGGATCGTGATGAGGAGGAGAGCGGTCGCCAGCAGCGCATACCCGGTCGCGCCGCGGCGGTCACGGGCGCCACTCTCCGCATCGTAGGCCGCGCGGACCGCGGCGCCTTCCGGGCCGGCGAGGCGCGGGTTGCTCCGGACCGAGGAAATCGGGTCCACCGACACCATGAAAACCCGGCAGGCACGCTGCCTTGGTCTGTCGCGCGTGTACTAGCAAGCATGAGTTCGAGGGGTCAACGGGCCGAGATCCGGCGGATCCGCGGGATCAGCATCGGGACATCGCGACGGTAGACGCGGTAGGCGTCCCCGAGCGACCCGTCGAGCATCTCC
>CAZLYE010000672.1:0-7266 GCA_964562865.1 uncultured Binatia bacterium (SeqCode)
GCCCGCGGCCGGGGGGGGGGGGGGGGGGGCCTCGCCGAGGTGGGGGCGGGGGCGACGCCGGGCCGCCGTCTCCCCCACACGCCCCCGCGCGGGGCCGAGGCCCCCAACCCCCACGCCCGCGACGAACCCACCGCGCCGCCCCGGGGCTTGCGCGGCGCCGGCCGCTGGCCTACGAGCCCGCTGATGCTCGACGACGAGGATCTGCGGAAGATCGTGCAGGCCGTGCGCGCGGTGCTGAACGCCGACCAGTCGGTGTCCGGGACGATCGCGGAGCGCTGGGCGGGCGGCCAGCTCGTGCTGAAGCCGGGCAAGGCGGGGACGCAGGAGAAGGTCGTGCCCATCGAGGCCTTCTTCCGGAAGATCATCGGGGTCCGGGAGCGGCTCCGCGTGCTCGAGCAGCGGATCAACGCGCACCCGAAGCTGAGCGACGAGGACCGCCTGCAGCTGCAGGACTACATCACGCGCGCCTACGGAAGCCTCACGACGTTCAACCTCCTCTTCGCCGACGCCGACGACCGCTTCGTCGGCGCAAAGGGCGGCACGGAGGACTAGCCGTCGCGACGGAGTCCGGGCAGGCCGTCGATGCTCGCCCGGTTGTGCTCGTCCCGGTACGCCACCACGCCGTCCGGCCCCTTCCGGCATGCCCACGCGGCGAGCTGCGTCCGCTGGCCCTCGTAGCGGTAGAGGGGCACGCCGTAGCCACACGAGTCCGCGATCCGGGTGAGCGCGACGTGCACGATCGAGCGCACGGCGTCGAACGAGCCGAAGTGTGTGCGCAGCGCGCCGAACGACTCGTCGCCGGGTTCCACGACCGTCCCGCGTCCGTACAGCCGGAGGGTCTTCGGCGGCCCCTCGAAGCCGCAGAAGCAGAGCGTGATCCGCCCGTTCTCGCGCACGTGGGCGATCGTCTCGACGCCGCTGCCGGTCAGGTCGAGGTAGGCGACGGTGTGCAGGTCGAGGATCGCGAACGAGTCGAGGCCCTTCGGCGAGAGGTTCACGTGCCCCTCCCCCGAGAGGGGCGCCGTCGCGACGAAGAACACGTGCTGGCGCGTGATGAAGTCGCGGAGCGGAGCGTCGATCGCGTCGTGGAGTCGGCCCATGGACGGATCGTAGGCGCGGCGCACGGCTCATTCCAGGCCCGTTCCACTCTCGTCCATCTCGTGTCCGGGCGGGCGCGGTGGTAGGACGAGCGGCCATGGACCACTCTCCGGGCTTCCTCCGTCTGGTCGCCGATGCGAAGGGACGGATCCGCGAGGTCAGTGTCGCGGACGTCGAGCGCCTCCGGCGCTCGGGAGAGCGCTTCGAGCTGATCGACGTGCGCGAGGAGGAGGAGTGGCGGCGGGGCCACCTCCCCGGTGCGCGCCATCTCTGCAAGGGCATCATCGAGCGCGACATCGAGGCTACGATTCCCGATCGCGACGCACACCTCGTGCTCTACTGCGGAGGCGGCTTCCGTTCGGCGCTCGCCGCCGACAACCTCCAGCGGATGTGCTACACCCGCGTCGTGTCGATGGACGGCGGGTGGCGGGCGTGGACGGCTGCAGGCCTCCCCGTCGCGCAGGAAGGCTAGCCGGCTCAGAGCCAGCGGCGCACGTGCCGCCGGTAGTCGAGGTAGTCGGCACCGAACCGGCGCGCCATGTACCGCTCGGGGCGGAGGGAATGGTCCAGTGTCACCCGGCCGGCGGGCGCGAGGCAAGGATCGACCGGCGGGAGCGCGCGGTGCTACGACAGGGGCGGAGGTCACGACGATGGCGCAGCTCGACCATCTGATCCTGGCCGTGAACGACGCGCAGGAGAGCGTCGACTTCTACACGCGGATACTCGGGTTCACGTACGCCGGGGAGCGCGCGCCGTTCTCCACGATCCGCGTGACGCCCGGCTTCGTCCTGCAGCTCGCGCCCTGGGGCTCCAAGGGCGGCGAGCACCTCGCCTTCGCGATGACGCGCGGGGAGTTCGAGGACGCGTTCCGTCGCATCCGAGAGGCCGGGATCCCGTACGGCGACGGCTTCGAGTCGGTCGGGAACATGCGCGGCCCCGGTCCGTCGGACGGCGCCCGGGGCACGACCTCCTCGGTCTACCTCTTCGACCCGAGCAGACACCTGATCGAGATCTTCCACTACGAGTAGGGCTGCGGGCGCCGGCGCCCGGCGTGCTCACTCGAGGTCGATGCGGACGGTGAGGAGCTCCGTCCCGACCAGGCGGACGATCTGCGCGTTGAGCGGGTCGAGACTCCGCTGGCGCGCGCGCGGATCGTCGTCCGGCATGACGTGCCCGGTCCCGGTCCGCCAGCGGCCGTTCACCTGCACGCGCACGCGCGGGTTCGCCATGATGTTCCGCACCCAGTCGGAATGGCGGCCGTGCTCCGCGATCACCCAGAACGTGTTCCCCTGGAGACCGTTGCCGACCGGCGTGCTCCGCGGCCGGCCGCTCCGGCGTCCGACCGTCTCGAGCAGCGCCGGGGCGCCGGGCAGGCGACCCGCGACCAGGCGCACGAGAGGATTCCAGAGGTAGTGGCCGGCCGTGGTCGTGAGCCGCCGCTTGAGCGCGCTCACGCGGTCCTCCGCACGAAGGCGAGGAAGAGGACGGCGAACACGACGTCGCCCGCGCCCGCGACGACGAGGCTCATCGGCACGGAGCCCGCGAGATGGTGCGCGAGGACGATGGGAAACACGCAGAGCTTCCCGATCACCGCGATCAGAACGAGCGCGCGCTTCCCGGAGGGATCGAACCCGACCCAGAGATACGCGAGGCCGAAGACGCCGACCAGCGCCGCGAAGAGATGGACGAAGAGCGTCTCGTCGGGCCGGGCCATGCCGACCAGGCGCCATGCGGCGTCGCCCGGCAGCACGAGCGCGACTGCCACGAGCCAGTTGAAGGCCGCTGCGACGAGGAACAGGGTCCGATCAGCCGCCGTCGCCTGCACCCCTCGCTACCCTCCGAGGAGTCCCCGCGCGATCACCTTGAGCTCCAGGATGGGCTTCACGCCCTCGAAGATCGGCAGCACGAGCGCGTCGACCACGTGGCGCGAGATCGCGAACTCCTCCGCGTATCCCCACCCGCCGTGGATCAGCTGTCCCTCCTGCGTCACCCAGACGGCGACGTCGGAGGCGAAGAGCTTCGCCATCGCGGGCTCGAGCGACGCGTTCTCGTCGGCGTCCATCGCGCGCGCGGCGGCGTAGGTGAGCTGGCGGGCGGCCGCGAGGTGGGTCGCCATGCGGCCGAGCTTGTGCTGCGTCAGCTGGAAGTCGCCGATCGGGCGGCCGAACTGCTTCCGCTCGCCCGCGTACGTCGCGGCCGCCTCGAGCGCCGCCTGCGCGACGCCCGTCGCCCGGCCGCCCGTCTGGAGCCGTCCCGCCGCGAAGCCGCCCATCTGCAGGTAGAAGCCCCTCCCCTCGCCGCCCTTCTCGCCGATCAGGTTCTCGGCCGGGACGAGGTAGTGGTCGAAGGCGAGCGTGAACGAGTGCATGCCGCGGTAGCCGGGGGTCGCATCCGCCTTTCCCTGGAGCGTGCCGCCGCCCGGCTGGCGCATCTCGAACTCGTGCCCGGGGAACGCGTCCTTCGGCACGATGAAGAGCGAGAGGCCGCGCGCGCCTGCCTTGGGGTCCGGGTTGGTCCGCGCGAGGAGGGCCAGCACGTCCGCGCGGCCCGCGAACGTGCACCACGCCTTGGCGCCCGAGATGAGCCAGCCCGCGACGCCGCGCTCGGCGCGGCAACGAACCGACGCGACGTCGGACCCGGTGTCGGGCTCGGTGACCGATATCCCGACCATCACCTCGCCCGCGGCGACGGGCGGCAGCCACTTCCGCTTCTGCGCCTCCGTGCCGCCCTTCAGCAGCGCCTTGGTCAGGATCTCCGGGCGCGTGATGAGGCTCCCCGCGGCGGCGAGCGAGGCGGCCGACAGCTCCTCCGTGATGACGATCATCACGAGGTTCCCCAGGCCCTGCCCGCCGTACTCCTCGGGCACCGACATGCCGAAGTACCCGAGCTCGGCCATCCGGCCGATGATCGACTCGGGCACCAGGTCGTCGTGACGGTGGATCCGCTCGGCGAGCGGCGCGACCTCCTTCCGCGCGAAGGCGCGGGCGGAGTCGCGCGCCATCTCCGCGACGTCGCCGTCGATCCACGCGTTGTTGGCGCCGCGCGTGTGGATCACCTCGCGGCCGATGTCGCGGAAGCACGACTCCCGCTGGGCGGAGCGGATCGCGGCCGCGACGTCCGGCGCGGCGAGCGTGCGCGCCAGGATATCCTCCCGGACCCCGAAATCCTCCTGGTGCCCCTGCACGGCGGCCCGGAGCCGGCTCGCGACCTCGGCCGCGAACGCGGCGGCCATCGCGTCCGTCGTGTCCTCGCCCGCGCCGGCATCCCGGCGTGCGCGGGCGTAGGCGGCGAGCGCCTCCGCCGCCGCGACCTCGGTCGCCGCGTACGCGAGCCGCTCGGCCTGCACCTGGTGCTCGTCGATCGCTTTCCCGTCCTCGGTCAGCCGCCGGCCGGCCGCGAGCACCTCGTCCAGGGCGGCCCGCAGGGCAGCCACGATGGTCCGCGTCTCGTCCGACATGGGGCACGATCTAGCATCGCCGGACCCGCCAAGACCAGTTGGGCGCGCCGCCCACCCGAGTTTGACGCCGCAGGCGGAAGTGTCGTAGCCAGGCGCGCAAGGAGGTTCCGGGTATCATGGAGATTCGCAGCGTCGGCGTCCTCGGCGCAGGGCAGATGGGCCTCGGCATCGCGCAGGCCGCAGCCCGCGCCGGCTACGAGACCTTCATGGCGAAGGCCACCGGCGGGGCGCTCGACGCGCAGCGGAGCAGGGTGGAGAAGCAGCTCCAGAAGGACCTCGAGCGCGGCAAGCTGACCGCGGCCGACCACGGAGCGCTCCTCGAGCGGCTGCGCTGGACGACCCACCTCCACGACCTCGCGAACGTCGACCTCGTGATCGAGTCGATCGTCGAGGAGCTGCCCGTGAAGCGCGACCACTTCGGCCGCCTCGACGAGATCGTCAAGAGCGACGCCATCTTCGCGACCAACACGTCGACGCTCACCGTGACCGAGCTGGCCGCGTCGACCACCCGCCCCGAGCGGTTCCTCGGGCTCCACTTCTTCAACCCCGTGCACGCGATGAAGCTCGTGGAGGTGGCGCCCGGGCTCAAGACGTCGCCCGAGACGGTCGACGTCTGCGTCGCGTTCGCGAAGAAGCTCGGCAAGGTCCCGGTGGTGGTCGCCGACTCGACCGGCTACATCGTGAACCGCCTCCTCGTGCCGTACATGGTGGATGCGATCGACTGCCTCGAGCGCGGGCTCGGCGCGATCGCCGACATCGACGCCGCGATGCAGAACGGCGCGAACCACCCGATGGGTCCCCTCGCGCTCGCCGATTTCATCGGTCTCGACATCGTGTTCCACATGGCGTCGCTGCTGCACGAGGAGTACCGCGAGCCGCGCTTCGCCCCGCCCCCGCTGCTCCGGCGCATGGTGCTCGCCGGGTACCTGGGCCGGAAGACCGGCAGCGGCTTCTACGACTACGGCCAGACGCCGGCCGTGCCGCGCGACGCGCTCGTCCGCCGCGACGGCGCGAGCTGATCAGCCGGCCGTCGCGACCGGCGACGGCGCCGCGGACGCGAGCCGCAGCACCTCGAGGTAGCCGCGCGTCACGCACGCGCCGTCGAGCACGCCGCGCGTCGTGAGGAGGCGATGGAGCCGCGGCAGGCTGTAGTGCGGCATCGCCATCACCAGGTGGTGCTCGAGGTGGAAGTTCACGCGGTTCGGGGCGAGGAGGAGCCGCTCCCACCAGCGCGCGACCGTCGTCCGCGTGTTCTGGAAGTCGTCGGAAGGATCGGGGACCATCCCGTGCTCGGCGATCGAGCGGATCCGCATCGCGAGGCTGTAGGTCGTGAGCCACGCGCCGACCCAGAGGAGGTAGAGTGCGGGATGTCCGACGGCGGTGAGGATGCCGAGGAGGACGAGGTTCGTCACGACGACGCCCTTCAAGGCCTCGATGCCGGCGTCGAAGTTCCGCTTCGCGCGTCCCTGCGAGAGGCCGAGGTCCCGCCGGAGGGTCGCCCTGAGACGCTTCCAGCCGGTCCGCCCGGAGAGGTCCCGCAGGATCTTCCGCCGCATGCTCGCCCGGGTCACCGGGAAGGGGTTCGCGAGCGGCAGGTCGGGGTCGTCCGCGGTCCAGTTCTTCGCGTGGTGGCGGAGGTGGTAGGGCCGGTAGGGATACAGGTCGCTCCAGATCGGGTACGCGCAGATCCAGTTCCCGACGAAGTCGTTCCAGCGCCGGTCGTGGAGCAGCGTGCGGTGCGCGGCCTCGTGCATGAGGACGGCGAGCCCGAGCTGGCGCCCGCCGATCACGAAGAGCGCGGTCACGACCGTGAGCGGATTCGGCCAGAGTGCGACGAGCCCGAACGAGGCGGCGATGAGCGCCCAGTCGACGGCGATCGAGAGCCAGGCGCGTGCGTCGCGGATCCGCATCAGGTCCGCCAGCTCAGCGTCCGAGAGCGCGTCGCGCCAGCGCATCGCCGCCGAGAATAACGCCGGATCGCAGGTTGGTTCAACCACCCCGTCCGGTCACGCATCTCCTTGACCACGCTCGACGCAGCATGTTAGCGCTCCGCGTCCTCCGATGCGCTTCTACGAGTACGAGGCCAAGGCCCTCTTCGGACGTCACGGCACGCCGCTCCCGAAGGGCCGCGTCGCGCGCACGGCGGCGGAGGCGAAGGCGATCGCGGCCGAGATCGCGGAGCCCGTCGTCCTCAAGTCGCAGGTGCTGACGGGCGGCCGGATGAAGGCCGGCGGGGTCAAGTTCGCGGACACGCCCGCGGCCGCCGAGGCGGCGGCGCGCGACATCCTCGCGCTCACGATCAAGGGGCAGACGCCGCGCGGGGTCCTGGTCGAGCAGCGCGCCCCGGTCGCGAAGGAGTACTTCGCGGCCGTGACGTGGGACGGCCGCCGGAAGCTCCCCGTGCTGATCTTCAGCGACATGGGCGGGATCGACATCGAGGAGGTGGCGGAGAAGCATCCCGAGCACGTCGCGCAGGTGCATCTCTCGACGCTCGTCCCGTTCAGCCCCTTCCGCGCGAAGGAGGCGATCGCCGCGACCGGCGTCACCGGCGACGACCTGAACCGGCTCATCCCGATCGTGTCGACGCTGGTCGAGGTGTTCCTCCGCTGGGACCTGACGCTCGCCGAGATCAACCCGCTCGGCAAGCTCGAGGACGGCCGCTTCCTCGTGCTGGACGGCCACGTCGACCTCGAGGCGGAGGCGCGGGAGAA
>CAZLYE010000673.1:0-8619 GCA_964562865.1 uncultured Binatia bacterium (SeqCode)
CCTCGGCCGACGGCACACCGTCTCGGCCGCGCAGGGCGTGCGGCCTGCGTCGAAGGTCGCCGCGGCACGCACCCCCGGGCCCGCCCTGCCGCCGCTACCCCGGCTCCGGCGCGCGCGGCACCGAGTAGATCCGGATCAGGGGGCCGCCGCGGACGACGCCGGAGAAGCCGGCGAGCGGGACGTAGAACGCGTCGCGGGTCTCGAAGACCGCGGTCGGGGGAGCCGTCTCGCCCGCGAACGGGCTGAACGTCGCCTCGAGGCGGAGCGCGGGCCGGAGCGCCGCGAACTCGTCCGGGAGGTGCGAGAACGGCAGCGGGTGCTCGTGGGTGATCACCCACGTGACGCCGAGCGCGGGGTCGAGCGTCGGGTTGCGGCGCACCCGGTAGCCGTCCAGCACGGGGTCCCCGAACGTGAACGGCCAGTGCGACCCGAGGACCAGCACCGTCGCGCCCTCGGGCACGTGGCGCTCGAGCCAGGCGCGCGCGAGCACGCGCGTGTCGGGCCGGGCGACGATCCGATCGAAGGCGACCGTGTTCGCGAGCGGACGCGCGAGGAGGACGACGAGGAGCGCTGCGGTCGCCGCGGCACGCAGGCGGGGCGACTCGATGCGCCCCGCCAGACGCACGACCGCGACGCCGGCGACCACGCAGAGCGGCGGCAGGAGCGGCGTCAGGTAGCGGGTGTACGCGAGCGACGCCACGCCGAGCTGGAGGAGCGAGACGACGAGGAAGGTGGTGACCGGGAGCAGGCGCCGGACCGGCGCGTTCCACGCGAGCGCACCGAGCGCGAAGAGCGAGAACGGCAGCCCCTGCGCTTCGCGGAGCGAGTGCACCGCGTGGAAGCGAAAGCCCGTGCCCACACCCTCGCCGCCGTACTGGACGATCATCCGCGTGTACGTCATCCAGCCGGCGAACGTGTGCCAGTCGAGCACCTGGTAGGGCGAGCCCAGCACCACCGCCGCCGCCGTGGCGAGGCCGCCCACCGCGAGCCGGCGCCCGACGCCCGCCCGCCCCGCGGCCGCCGCCGCGACCACGAGCGGGACGAGCGGCGCCGGGCTGTACCTGACGCCGAGCGCGATCCCCGTCCAGAGTCCGGCGAGCGCCGCCGCGCGGAGCGACCCCTCGCGCGCGAGCCGCACGCACGCGAGCAGCACGAGCGTGTTCGCGAGCCCGAGCGCCGCGTCGGGCTTGAAGAAGTGCGACTCGCGGACGTGCAGGTACGCCACGGCCAGCATGAGCGCCGCGACGAGGCCCGCGCGCGCGTCCCACACCGCGCGCCCGAGCGTGAAGACGAGGGCGACGGTCACCGTCCCGGCGACGACGCTGAACGACCGTCCGGCGAGCCAGACGGCGGCGGGCGCCGTACGAGCGAGGTCCGCGATGGGGCCCGCCCGGTCGAGCACGCCCGCCGCGTGCGCTCCCGCGAGCACCGCCTTCACCCAGCCGTAGAGGACGTAGAGGAAGAAGCTCGGGTACATGAACCAGTGCGGGTTCGGATCGCCCCCGTCGAAGTGGACGAAGCGCGCGACCATCATCTCCTCGTCGGGCCGCGCGATCGGGAGCGGAATGCCGTAGCGCAGCCCCCACACGCGGAGGGCGAGCGCGCCGGCGACGATCGCGAGGAGCGCGAGCCTCCCCGCCGCGTCGAGCCGTGCACGGGCCGGAGCTGGCGATTCGGACGGCACGAGCGTACTACTTAGCAGCCGGGCGCCCACCGCCGAAAACCGCCGCCGCGGATCCGAGATGCGAGTCCGCCTCCCCGTACGCGAGAACATCCGAGCGATCGACGACGACGACCCGCTCCGCTACTACTACCTGCCCGTCGTGGGGCGCTTCTACCGCCGCCGGCTGGAGCTGGCGGCCCGCTTCGTCGCCGGACGGACGGGGCGCGTGCTGGAGGTCGGCTACGGGAGCGGCGTGTTCCTGCCGCAGCTCGCGGGCGCGCCGGGCGTGCGGGTGATCGGCGTCGACCGCCACCATGCCGGGGCGGGCGTGCGGCGCATGGCGCGGGCGGAGGGCGTCGACGCGGCGCTCATCGCCGGCGACGCGCTCGGGCTCCCGCTCGCCGACGAGAGCGTGGACGCGCTCGTCTGCCTGAGCGTGCTCGAGCACGTCGCGGCGCTCGACCGGGCGGCCGCCGAGATCCACCGCGTGCTCCGTCCCGGCGGCGTCGCCGTCCTCGGCTATCCCCGCGTCGACCGGCTGATGGGCGTCCTCTTCCGGGCGATCGGCTTCCGCGGCATCGAGGACCACCACGTCTCGGGCCCCGCGGCGATCGAGGCCGCGCTCGCCCGCGTGCTGTCGCTGGACGTCCGCCGTCCCTGGCCGCGCGCGCCGCTGCCGCTCTACTACGTGAGCCGCTGGCGCCGCGACGGGGTGAGGTAGCCGCGTGCCGGCACGGGATCAGGGCGACGTCGCGGCGCGCGAGCGGGCGCACTTCGAGGCCATCGCCGCCGCGCACGAGGGGCTCTACTGGGCGGAGCGCGCGCCCGCCGCCGCCCGCCGGCGCGAGATCCGCGGTGCGCGCCTCGTCGTCGCGACGGCGCTCGCCGACGGGCGCGGCGCCGGCCGGCGGATCCTCGACGTCGGGTGCGGCACGGCGGAGTACACCTGCGAGGTGGCTCGGCGCACGGCTGCCGTCGTCGTCGCGGTCGACGTCGCGCCTCTCGTCGTCGCGCGCGCGCAGCCCACGGTGCCCCCGAACGTGCGCCTCGGCGCGGGGGACGTCGAGGCCCTGCCCTTCGCGTCGGGCTCGTTCGACGCCGTCCTCGGCAACGCGGTCCTCCACCACCTCCGTCTCGAGCGCACCGTGCCCGAGCTCGTGCGCGTGCTCCGGCCGGGGGGCCGCTTCTGCTTCGCGGAGCCGAATCTCCTGAACCCGCAGGTCTTCCTCGAGCGCAAGGTCCGGTGGCTCGGGCGCTGGCTCGAGAACTCGCCCGACGAGACGGCCTTCGTCCGCTGGCGCCTCGCGCGCACGCTCGCGGCGCTCGGCCTCGTCGACGTCACGATCCGGCCGTTCGACTTCCTCTACCCGATGACGCCACGGCCGCTCGTCGCCGCGGTCGAGCGCGTGGGGCGCGTGCTCGAGCGCACGCCGCTCGTCGCGGAGATCGCCGGCTCGCTCCTCGTGAGCGCCCGGAAGCCGTGAGTCAGGCGGGCCCGGGAACCGTCACGGTCCGGACGAGCGGCGGCGCCGTGTCGTCCGGGAACGGCTCGCCGTCCTGGCGGAGCGCGAACGTCACGCGGTAGACGCCGGGTCCCGGCGGGTGGAGGACGAAGAGGAGCCGCGTGCTCGTGCCGGGCGGCAGGTCACGCGCGAACGGCACCTCCTGCGTGAAGGCGGGGACGCCGTCGGTCTCCCACGTGACCGCGAGGTGCACGAGGCCGCCGTCCTCGAGCGCGAGCCCGGGCCACGGTGCGTCGCCCACGTTCGCGATCCGGACACGCGCCTCGGCACCCCCCGCCGCGACGGTCAGGGGAACGCCCGCGTCCTCGATCCGCCCGACGCGGGCGGCGCGTGCGAGCGGCGCGGTCGAGACGCCGGCGGCCGTGCGGCCGGGACGCGGCGTGAGGAGGCCTTCCTGGCAGTCGGGAGCGGGCGCGCCCTCGACCTCGAGCACCGCGTCGCCGCCGAAGCGGGCGGCGACGGCGAGCCCGGGAACCGCGTCCCACGCCGCGCGCTCCGCCTGCGGGACGAGGTCCAGGTGGACCAGGATCCAGCGCACGCCGGCGCAGCGCGCGAGCGTCCGCACGGCGTCCGGCTCGGGGAGCTGCCGCGCGACGCGCATGAGGAGCACGTGCGATCGCGGCGGGTATGCCGTGTAGCCGTTCAGGAGCGGGAGCCAGTGGACGGTGCTGAAGTACATCGCGAGGCTCTCGCGCCGCGTGCCGCTCATACTCCCCTCCCAGCCGACCGGCAGCTCGAGGAGCGGCCCCCCGTCGCCGTGCATGGCGAGCCAGCGGTACGCGTCGGGCACGGCCGCGCCGACGGGGACCGGCTCGAGCCGCATCGGCCACTCGAGCGGCCGGTACTCCCAGAGAACGCCTGCGACCAGCGCCGCCGTCGCGGTCGCGCGAATCCACGGCGGAAGCCAGCCGCGGACGCGCTCGAGCCCGACCGCCGCGAGCCCGGCCACGCCGAACGCGGTCACGGTGAAGAACCGGAGCGCGATGCGCATCGACGAGAAGCCCGGGATGATCGCCGAGAGCCAGCTGTACGGGAGCGGGACGCGGACGCCCCCGATGACGGCGTGCGAGCCGAGACAGAGGACCCAGCCCGTCACCGCGAGCCCGAGAAAGGCGCCGAGCGCCGTCCGGAGCCGTCGCTCGGGGACGAGCGGCGGGAGGACCGCGACGAGCCCGAGCCCGAGGGGCAGGAAGCCGAGGTAGACGTTCTGGCTGCGCTCGAGGAGCCCCGGGCCGAGCCACTCGACGAGCGTCGTCGTACCGAGCGCACCGCCGTAGGTGCGGATCGCGCCCGTGTCGCGCCGGACGAGATACGGCCAGCTCACCACGGCGACGGTCCCGAGGGCGAGGGCGACACCGGCGCCGAGCACGACCCAGCGCCGCACCGGGACGTCGCGCGCGGCGAGCGCCACGGCCACGAGCCAGACGGCGAGCACGACGAGCGCCGCGTACGCGACGTAGTACGCGACGAGGAGCTGCAGGACGAGCGCGGCCAGCCCAGACACCAAGAGGCGGCGCCTGCCCCGCCGGAGGTACGCGGTGAGCGCAAGCAGCGCGAGCGGCAGGTACTGGATGCTGAAGGTCTGCACGGGCACGAACGATCGCGTGCGCCACGGGACGAAGGCGTACACGAAGCCGGCGAGGAGCCCGGCCCACCCGCTGCCCGTCGTCGCGGCGACCAGCGCGAACGCGGCGAGCCCGGCGAGCGGGAACGACGAGAGCACGACCGCGTTCACCGTCGCGACGGGATTGTGGGTGAGCCAGTACACCGGCGCGGCGACCGGCAGCGCGCCGAGCAGGTGGTCCGGGCCCGCGAGCGTCAGGCGCGCGGGATGGAAGATGTTCGCGTCGAAGAGACGCAGGGGGTCGCGGACGACGGCGCGGCTCACCCACGCGAGCGTCCACATGTGGAGGTCGACGTCGATCACGCCCCAGATGGGCGCCGAGCGCAGGTGATCCGTCAGCTCGACCGGGAGCGGCCACGTGTAGGCGACGACGTACGCCGTGTAGACGAGCCCGGCGGCCGCGAGCCAGCGGCCCCAGCGGAGCGGCGGGGTCTGCGTCACGAGCCCGCCACCTCGAGCATTCGGACCGCTCGGCCGCCCGCGCGGCCTCCCTGGATGACGCGGAGGACGAGCCGGTGGCGGCCGGGCGTCACCGGCGCCGGAAGGACGACGGACAGGGTCGCGTCCTCGCCCGGCGGCGTGTCCGCGGCCAGGCGGAGGAGCGGCACGCGACGCGCGCCCCGCCCCTCCCAGCGCGCGCGCACGACGACGAGACGGTCCGTCGCGAGCGCCAGCGCCGGCCACGTGCGGCGCCCCGCGTTCCGCACCACGATCGTCGCGCCCACCGCGCCCGTCGGCGGCGTGCGCGCCGGCAGGTCGGCGCGGAGGAAGTCGGCGCGGAGATCGCGGGTGGGGAGCGCGCGGAGCGGCGTTCCTCCGAGGGTCGTCGTCTCCGGGGCGCCGCGCAGCCGCGCGACGAGCGCGGCCTGTTGGTCCGCGTCGACGGGCCGCGCGACGCGGTAGACGCGATCCGGGCCGAACTCGGCCGCGAGCTCCAGGCCCTCGGGCGTGCCGGCGCCCCACCCGGGCACGTCCCCGTGGACGACGATCCAGTGGAGTCCCGTGAGACGCACGAGCGACTCGAGCACGCCCCGATCGGGGAGCGTCCGCACGATCGGCATCAGAAGCTCGTAGCTCGACGGGAGATATCCGCTGCGACCGGTGAGCTGCGGGAGCCAGTGCGCGGTGCTGGCCCACGCGTAGCGCTGCTCGCGGAGCGCGCCCGCGAGGTCGCCCGTCCACCCGCGCACGGGGAGCTCGAGGAGCGGCTCGCGCCCGCCGTGCGCGGCGAGCCATGGGTAGACCGGCGAAAGCGCGTCGACGCGCTCGACGGGCAGGGCGAAGCGCGGCAGACCGAAGTCCCAGGCGACGAGCGCGCAGACGGCGACGGTGAGGGCGGTGCGCGCCGCGCCCGGAAGGCGCCCGACCACCGTGCCCCAGCCGAGGCCCGCGAGCGCGGCCACCGCGAAGGCGACCACGATGACGAAGCGCGCCGGCACGCGCGTGGTCGAGAAGCCGGGGAGCCAGCGCCAGAGCCACGCATACAGCGACGGGCTCCCGGCGGGCCCGAGCGCCAGCAGGTAGCCCGCGACGAGGATCGCGCCGATCGCGACGGCACGCGCGCGCCCCCCCGGCGCCGCGAGCAGGCCGAGCGCTGCGAGGCCGAGCGCCACCCGGCCCTGGTACGACCGGATCGCGGCGGCGACCGCGGCCGGGTCCAGGTAGGCCCGCCACGACGGCACGCCGAGCGCGAGCTGCTCGCCGAGCCCCTGCTCCGGAAGGAGGCCGCTCGCCCGCACGCGGAGGTAGGGTACGCTCAGGAGCGCGAATGCCGCCGCCCCGAGCCCGAGGGCCGCGCCTGCTCGCAGGACGCGCCCGGGCGGCGCCCCGAACGACGTGATGACGGCGTAGACGGCCACCACGAGCGCGGCGCAGTACGCGAGGTAGTAGCTGCAGAGGCACTGCAGGAGGAACGACGCCCCGAGCGCGGCCAGATCGACCGCGCGCCCGCGCGCGAGCGCGCGGTCCCAGAAGAGGAGGACGAGCGGCAGGGCGTAGAGCCCGAGGAGCTGCAGGTGGGCGAGCTGCGAGAGCCGCCACGGCGCGAACGCGAAGACGAGCCCGCCGACGACGCCGGTCGCGCGGCTCCCCGTCCAGTGCCACACGAGCGCGCACATCGCCGCCCCGGTGAGCGCGAACGAGAGGAGGATCGTCGCCGCGTACGCGGCCACCGTGCTGCCCGTCGCGAGGTAGACGGGCGCGAAGAGCGGCCAGTAGCCGAGGAGGTGCTCGGAGAGCGCGAGCGTCAGCGGGGCGGGGTGGAAGATGTTCGCGTCGAACAGGTGGGCGGGCGCAGTGAGGAGCGCGTGCGTGTCCCAGCCGAGGATCCACATGCAGAGCCACGGGTCGGCGGCGAGGAGCCAGCCCGCCGGGCCGTAGAAGCGGTGCACGTCGAGCACGTGGTCCATGCCGTGCCGGACGAGCGGCCAGAGCACCCACCCGGTCGCCAGCGCGAAGAGCGCGAGGACGGCGACCGCGCGGCCCGCTTCAGAGCCCGCGCGCAATCCAGCGCACGCGGAGAGCCGCCGGCGGCGCGGCGGGCAGGGTGATCACGAAGCCCGTGCGCGTCTTCTCCGTGATCCACTCGCGGCCACCCGGGTCCGCGGCCCACTCGACGCTCACGAGGTAGCGGTCGTCGGGGAACTCGCCCCGGATCGCAGTGCGGGCGGCGCGCACCTCGCTCTCCCCGCTGCCGTAGACGGCCCCGCGCCCACGCTCCGGGAGGGGCGCCGCTCCGCCGGTGTTGTCGCGCACGAGGTGGTCGTCGCCGCCGAGCACGAGCGCCGCCTCCTTCGCCCCCTGCACCGAGTTGCCGAGCACCGTGCAACCGCGCGCGTGCTCCCCGAGCCGGATGCCGACGGGGTTGTGGATGACGGCGTTCGACGTGACGGCGACGCGCTCGCCGTTCACCTCGATCCCCGCCGCGCCGTTCGAGATCGGCACGTTCGCCACCACCACGCCGTCCGACGCGTCGAAGCGGATGCCGCCCTCCGCGGCGACGCTCGGGTTGTTGGCGACGACGGCGTCGTGCGTGCCGCCGCTCTCGACCCAGATCGCCGGCCCGGGCTTGAGGAACGCGGCGTAGTTGCCGACCAGGACCATCCCCGAGCCGCGGACGACGAAGCCGCGGCCGCCCGTCAGCACGCGGTTGTCCACGTAGACGTTGTTGTCGGCCGTCCGCTTGCCGCCGGGCTGTGCCTCGGCGCGGAAGCCCGTCCGCGGCGCGTAGACGTAGTTGCCGATCACCTGCAGGTGGTTCGTCTCGTCGGCGACGACCCCGACGTCGGCCGTCAGCACGATGTTGTCGGAGACCGTGCAGCCGCGGCTGAGCGTGAGATCGAGGCCGTGGCTCCCCTCGTGGTCGACGCCCTGCACGCGGTTTCCGGAGACCCGGCAGTTGACGACGTTCCGGAGCACGATCCCGGTGGTCGGCTCGTCCAGCTCGACCACGTTGTCGGCGACCGTCACCTCGCCGGTGTCGGTGTCCGCGTCGCGCGTGGAGCGGACGACGATCGCCCCGCCGCCCCCCGCGTGCACGCGGCGGACGTGGAGGTCGCGCACGGTCACGTCGCGGGCGCGCTCGACGACGAGCCCGGCGCTCGCGCGGCCGGCGCCGTCGAACGCGAGCCCGAGGACGGCGAGGCGGCGCTCTGGCGGCGCGCCCGCGCCAGCGGGTGGCGCCGTGCGGAGGAGCGGGGCCGCCGGAAACGCCTTCCCCGCGCGGAGCGTCGCCCCCCGGCCGGTGACGGTGACGCCGTCGCCGCGGATGACGAGCGGCGCGCCCAGCTCGTACGTGCCCGCGGGGAGCT
>CAZLYE010000674.1:0-4252 GCA_964562865.1 uncultured Binatia bacterium (SeqCode)
CTCGCGCTCCCACTCGGCCACGCGCTCGCGCTCACGCTCCGCGGCGGTCTCCATCTCCACGAGGCGGGCCATGAGCCGCGCCACCTCGTCCGCGCGCTGCGCTCCCTCCGCCCCGCCGGCCTGTGCGCGCGCCTGAGCCGCGCGCTCCGTGGCCGCCACCTCGAGCGCCGCCGCGAGCCGCGCCCGCTCCTTCTCCGCCGCCGCGAGCGACGCGACGAGCGACTCCACCTGCGCGGCCGGCGCCCGGTCGCCCGTCGGAGGCGAGGCCGGTGGCGGTGCCGACGCGGGCTTCGGGCGCTCGCGGGCCGGCACCGCGGCCTCGCGTGCCGTCGGCGGAGCCACCGGCGGCGGCGCCGATCGCGAGGACGTCATGCCGCGCCGCTTCGCCGCCTCGAGCATCGTCGCGAGCTCCCGCAGCGGCTTCTCGAGCCCACGGACGTCCGTTTCGCTGATCGTCTTCGGGGTGCAGGCGACGATGACGAGGCTTCCGAGCCGGGTCACGTTCGCGAAGATCGGGAGGCACGCGATCGTCCGCACCGACGTCGCGGGCTCGACGAGCGGCGGGACGTAGCGGTTCCGGGACGCGCTCTCGATGAGGTACACGCGGCGGTTGAGGAGCCCCTGGAGCGGCATGTCCCAGCTGGTCGGGTCGTTCCGCCGCACGGTTCGCAGCCGCCGGCAGCCCTCGTCCGACAGCCCGTACTCCGCGCCCAGACGGAGGAGCTCGTGGCTCGCGTCGAACAGGCAGATCGCCCCTGCGGTGACGCCGCTCGCCTCGAGGATCGCCGCGAGCGCGGGGTCGAGCATGTCCTCGGGCGCGCGCGCTCCGGCGCCGATCTCCCGCAGCCGCTCGCTGAGCGCCAGGAAGGCCGCCGCCTGGCTGGCCGCCTTCGCACCTTGCTGCAGGCCGAACTGGGAGGTCATGGCTGGACCGGGCGCCGCACCCGCGGGCACACGGATTCCTACGCGGCTGATATCGGGCGAAAGAGAGGCCAGCTTGAGGCAGCCGACCGTGCACCGCTGCAACGCAGCGCCGGCCGGCGGATGAGTATGGACAAAGAATTGTCCCGCTCGCCGGGGTCGTCCCTTCCGCTTGCTTGCGGCGCACGTCTACGCGAACCTACCTCCGACGCGATGTGCGGCATCACGGGCATCTTCAACTTCGACGCGCGCCAGCCGGCAGACACGGCTCTCCTCGAGGCGATGAACGCCGCCATCACGCACCGCGGCCCGGACGAGGACGGCTTCTACGTGAAGGGGCCGCTCGGCATGGCGAACCGCCGGCTCAGCATCGTCGGCCTCGCCGACGGCCGCCAGCCGATCGCGAACGAGGACCAGACGGTCTGGACGGTGTTCAACGGCGAGATCTACAACTACCCGGACCTGCGGCGGGAGCTCGAGGCGCGGGGCCACACGTTCCGCACGCACACCGACACCGAGGTCCTCGTCCACCTCTACGAGGACGACGGCCCGGACTTCGTCCGGCGTCTCAACGGGATGTTCGCGATCGCGCTGTGGGACGACCGGCGCCGCCGGCTGCTCCTCTACCGTGACCGCCTCGGGGAGAAGCCGCTCTACTGGACGGTCCGGGACGGCCGCCTCGCCTTCGCGTCCGAGATCAAGGCGATCCTCCGCGATCCGCACGTCAGCCGCGCGCTCAGCCCGGAGGCGCTCTACGACTACCTGACCTTCCAGTACAACCCGCGCCGGCAGACGATCTTCCGCGACGTCGTGCGCCTCCGGCCCGGGCACATGCTCCAGGTGAGCGCCGACGGCGTCGTCGAGCGCACCTACTGGGAGGTTCCTGCCGGCGAGGGACCACGCCGCTCCGAGGCCGAGTACCTCGAGACGCTCCAGGAGCTGCTGCGGGACTCGGTCCGCCGCCGCCTGATGAGCGACGTCCCGCTCGGCGCGTTCCTCTCCGGGGGCATCGACTCGAGCCTGGTCGTGGCGCTCATGGCCGGGCTGATCGACCGTCCCGTCCAGACCTTCTCGGTCGGCTTCCGGGTGCCGGGCGCGTACGACGAGTCGGCGTGGGCGGCGCGCGTCGCGCGGCACTTCGGGACGGACCATCACGCGCTCGTGGTCGAGTCGATGGACGTCGCCGACCTGCTCCCGCGCACCGTCCACGCGCTCGACGAGCCGATCGCCGACTACGCAGCGATCCCGACGTTCCTCCTCTCGCGCTTCGCGCGCCAGCACGTGAAGGTGGTCCTGACCGGCGAGGGCGCCGACGAGCTCTTCGCCGGCTACGACCACTACCGGCTGCCGAGCGTCCTCGGACGGTACGGACGGCTGCCGCGCGGCGTCCGCCGGCTCCTCGCGCTCGGCGGCGCGCTCGCGCCGCGGGCGATCGCCAAGGCGCTCGAGGCGGGGGCGCTCGACCCCGTCGCCGGGTACACGCTCGTCAAGTCGGTCTTCCGCCGCGCGGCGCTCGAGGAGATCCTCGCGCCGGAGGTCCGCGCCGAGCTGAACGGCGCCCGCGAGCGCGCCGACCTCGACGCGCTCTTCGCGCGCGCCGCCGCGCTCGACCCGCTGAACCGCTATCTCCTCGCCGACCTGTCGACCTGGCTCCCCGAGGACCTCCTGATGAAGGTCGACAAGATGAGCATGAGCGTGTCGCTCGAGGCGCGCGTCCCCTACCTCGACCACCGGATCGTCGAGCTGGTCGCCGGCATGCCGTCCGACCTGAAGTGGCGCGGCGGCAGCAAGTACCTCCTCAAGCGCGCCGCGGCGGCGGTCCTCCCCGCGGAGGTCGTCGGGCGCCCGAAGCACGGCTTCACGCTGCCGCTCGCGGAGTGGCTCCGCGGCGAGCTCCGTGAGATGGCGACCGACCTCCTCCTCGGCCCCCGCGCCCGGGCGCGCGGCCTCTTCCACCGGCCGGCCGTCGAGCGCAGCTGGGCGGGCTATCTCGCCGGGCGCGACGGCTGCTTCATGCAGGTGTGGGTGCTCCTCAACTTCGAGGTGTGGTGCCGCGTCTTCCTCGACGGGGAGGGGTCCGCGTACGAGACGGCCGGGGCCTAGGCCTCAGGCCCGCCCGGTGTTCGGCACCGCGTACCGCGCCGCGAGGCGCTCGACGTTGCGGTGGAGGTCGAACCGCTCGAGGACGAGCACGCGCCCGGCGGCCGCGAGCCGCTGACCGAAGGCCGGGTCGACGAGGAGTCGCGCGAGCGCGTCGGCGAGGCCGTCCGCGTCCCCCGGCTCGACGAGGAGGCCCGTCTCGCCGTCGCGCACGACCTCCGGGATCCCCGAGAGGCGCGTCGCGACGACCGGCGCCTGAACCGCCAGCGCCTCGAGGATCGTGTTCGGGATCCCGTCCATCGCGCCGCGCCGCTCGACCACGCTCGGGTGGGCGAAGACGGCCGCCTCGCGGAGGTGGTGGATCACGTCGCGGTGCGCGAGCTGCCCCATGAGCGTCACGCGATCCGCGAGCCCGAGCGTCCGGATCTGCGCCTCGAGCCGCGCGCGCTCCGGCCCCTCGCCGATGATGAGGCAGCGCACCGCGATCCCGCGGTCGCGGAGACGCGCGCAGGCGGCCACGAGGTGCGTGAGTCCCTTCTGCTCGGTGAGGCTCGCGCCGCCGACGACGAGGTCCGGGGCGCGTGCGCGGTTTGGATCGTACGTGGGCAGATCGAGGCCGTGGTAGGCGAGCACGATCTTCCCCGCGTCCGCGGGGCTGGCCGCGAGCGCGGTGAGGAACTCGCGGTTGTGTCCCGTGCACGTGACGACCAGGTCGGCGCCGCCGATGCGCGCGGGCAGCTGGCGCAGGTTCTCGTGCGTGTAGATGTCCCACGCGTGCGCCGTGAAGCTGTAGCGGCCGCGGCGGAAGGCCGCGAGCATCCGGGCGACGGCCGTCGGTACGTTGGCGAACTGAGCGTGCAGGCGGTAGCCGCCGGCGGGGAGGTGGCCGGCATCGGCGAGCGCGAGCGGGATCAAGAGCGCCTGCTTCGCCGCGAGCGCCGGACTCGGGAGCGCCGCGAGCACGTCCCGCAGCCCGACCGCGACCGCGCGGAGCGCCGCGCGCGGCGCCCTCCGGACGGTCCGCCACGCCTCCACGACGACCCGAAACGGCGTCGCCGGCGGATAGACGACGAGCGGCATCAGGGCCCGCGCCTCGGGATCGAGCAGGTTCGCCGCCGGACGGAGCGAGAAGACGAGCACCGAGAAGCCACGCCGGCGGAGCTCGCCGACCTCGCGCACGACGAACGTCTCGTTCGGCTCCGGGAACTGCGAGCTCACCATGACGAGCGTC
>CAZLYE010000675.1:0-6207 GCA_964562865.1 uncultured Binatia bacterium (SeqCode)
CTACGCGACGACGAGCGCCTGTGCTTCCGGCGCGCACGCGATCGGCGAGGCACTCGGGCTCATCCGGGACGGACGCCAGGACCTCATGCTGGCGGGTGGCGCCGAGGCGCCGCTCTGCCTGCTCGGCGTCGGCGGCTTCAGCGCCATGCGTGCCCTCTCGACCGGCTTCAACGACGAGCCGGAGCGCGCCAGCCGTCCCTTCGACGCCCGGCGCGACGGGTTCGTGATCGCGGAGGGCGCCGGCGTGCTCGTTCTCGAAGAGCTCGAGCACGCGCGACGGCGCGAAGCGCACATCTATGCCGAGCTCATCGGCTACGGCGCCACGTGCGACGCGTACCACATGACGCAGCCCGCGCCCGAAGGCGCCGGCGCCGCGGAGTGCATGATGCTGGCGCTCACCGACGCCGGGATCGACCCCGGTGAAGTCGGGTACGTCAATGCACACGGGACGGGCACGCCCTTCAACGACGAGGCCGAGACCCTCGCCGTGAAGCGTGTGTTCGGCGAACACGCCGCGCGGATCGCGATGAGCTCGACCAAGTCCATGACGGGGCATCTGCTCGGGGCCGCCGGGACGGTGGAGGCCGCATATACCGCGCTCGCGCTCTCACGCGGGGTTCTGCCGCCGACCATCAACCTGGACGAGCCGGACCGCGCGTGCGACCTCGACTACGTGCCGAACACGGCGCGTAGCCGGCAGGTCGAGGCGGCACTGTCCAACTCCTTTGGCTTCGGCGGCACGAACGCGGTCCTGGTGCTCCGGCGCCCCGAGTGAGCCATCCAGCATCGCTTCGCGAGCGCGCGCCTTACCGATCAGGCAACGGGCTCGGCCGCGTCGCCGGAATGGTGCTGAGTCGTGCGGTGGACTACGCGCGACACGGTGCAGACCTGATTCTACGCCGAGCGAGCACCGCGCTTCCGCCCGCCAACCTTTGCGAGCTTCTCTTCCAGCGACGCCACCACGAAATCCATGACCGATGTTTCGTTCTCAACGCAGTGCAGCTTGAGCTGCCGGTGGAGCGCCTTGGGAATCCGCGTCGCGAGCTGGACCCACGCTTCGTCGCCACGAGTTACCATCCACACCTCCCGGCTCGGAAGGGTATCGGATGAGTGTCGCGTGTTCAAATCTACGCCTCGCGGGGTTGCAGAGGGTGTCGCGCGCGATCAGGGCCGCAGGCTGCCCGTAGCGACGCGATCATCGGGTCGCCTCGACGGTGCTCTCGGCTCCCCGCGCTCACGCGAGCTCGGCGCGGTAGTGGCTGAGTGTCTCCGCGATGTTCGCGTCCGGACCCAGCTCCTCGTCGGGATGCGCGTTCAGTACGTGCTCGCGCAGCTGCGCCAGCTCGGGATCGTCGAGGTGCTCGGTCGTGAGGACGATGGCCCCGCACTGCCGGCACGTGAACGCGACGCGACGTCCGATGCTCATGGCGCAGACCTCATCACCGACATGAAACTCGCGAGCTGCCCATCGGTGTCGGAGCCGTAGCGCCCCGAAATATTCCGGAGAGGATAGAGCTGCGCGTCGTCACGTCGGCGCCGGGGACACGGGCGCGCCGGGAGCGCGCCGCGTCAGCGCGCGGATCGCCGTGACCGAGTGACTCGACGAGTATGGAGACGAGGCATGCCCGGCCGGAGCTCGACATGCCTCGAATGACCGCGGCCGCCTCCTCGCCGGGACTTCCTCTCGAGCCGCCGGAGGCGTGGCGCGCCGATCGGGCACGGGCCGAGGCGCCTCCATCGCGAGTCGCGCGCCCGAAAATACGTGAGTCGCTGCCTCCGGAAGAACGTGAGTCATAACGTCACGCGATGGTCTCGTTCCCCACTCGCCGGACCATCCCGCGACCGAGGGGGTTCCCGCGACCTTGGAAATGCCATAGACCATGGGCACTCGGCCATGAAGAGCCGGGTGCGATTCGCGTCAGAACACCTCCTGCCATTCATCCGTGAGGCGCGCTCCGCCGGCAACGCCCTCACGGAACGAAGACGGTCGCGGGTGCCGGAACGGACCGAGGCGAAGTGATCATGGTCATACCTGCGGAACAGTACCATGTGATCGTGGAGCACTCCCCCGTGATGATCTGGCGCTCCGGCCTCGACGCGAAGTGCGACTACTTCAACGACACGTGGCTCCGGTTCACCGGACGGGTCTTGGCGCAGGAAGTGGGCGACGGCTGGTCGGAAGGCATCCACCAGGACGACTTCGACCGGTGCCTCGAGATCTACCTCGGCCACTTCGAGCGTCGCGAGCCGTTCGAGATGGAGTATCGGCTCCGACGCCACGACGGCGTCCATCGCTACATCTTCGACCGTGGCGTCCCGAACTACGACGACACCGGGTCGTTCGCGGGCTTCATCGGGAGCTGCGTCGACATCCACGATCGCCGGATGGCCGAGGAGGCGAAGGAGCGATACGTCCGCGCAGAGGCGGCCAACCAGGCGAAGGACGAGTTCCTCGGCATCCTGTCGCACGAGCTTCGTGCACCGCTCCACGCGATGCTCGGCTGGCTTCGGCTCCTCCAGCGTGGCATCTCGGACGAGGCGACCCGGCGGCGGGCGCTCAGGGTGCTCGACGAGAACATCAGGCTCCAGATCTACCTGGTCGACGAGCTGCTCGACGTTTCGCGCATCGTCTCCGGCAAGCTGCAGCTCGACCGCTCCCTCATCAACCTCGGTCAGCTGGTGCAGCTCTGCGTCGACACGCAGCGGGTGACGGCCGAGAAGGGGCAGCTGACGCTCGCGTACGAGCCACCGTTTGAAGACGGCCTCTTCGTGCTTGGTGACGACAAGCGGCTCCAGGAGGTGGTGGGAAATCTCCTGAGCAACGCGATCAAGTTCACACCGCCGACCGGTCGCGTGGAGGTCCACCTGGAGCGCCACGGCGATTCGGCGTGCGTGACGGTACGCGACACGGGCGCGGGCATCGCGGCAGCCCTTCTCCCGCACGTCTTCGAGCGGTTCCGTCAGACCGAGAGTCGCTCGGGACGTCAGGGCGGGCTCGGCCTCGGGCTGTCGATCGTGAAGCAGCTGGTCGAGCAGCACGGCGGGACCGTGGAGGCGAGGAGCGAGGGCTCGGGCATGGGGTCGGCGTTCACGGTCACGCTGCCGCTCGCGCGGGCGAGCGGCGAGCCCGAGCGTATGCGCGAGTTCCGGCCGGGAGAACGCACGGCCTAGACGGATCGGGCCGGATCGGAAGGCCCGACGGTTCGACTCCGCGTCCGCCCCTCGTCGATCTCCTCCCGTTGGATGGCGCGGCGCGCCAGACCCCGTTGACGCCGCCGGCACCTTGGCGTTACGGGTCCGCGAGCGTGGAGGGGAGCACTGCACCCGGGACTCGCCTCGCGTTCGCGTTCGCGATCACGCTCGCGGTGCTGATCGCGGCAGCGATCCTGGTCTACGCGAGCGTCGAGCGTCTCGCGGACACGAACCGAGAGGTCGCCCACTCGCAGGAGGTACGAGGCGAGCTGACCCGGACGCTCGCCACCCTCCAGGACGCGGAGACGAGCCAGCGCGGCTTCCTCCTGACGGGCGATCCTCACTACCTCGGCCCCTACCGGACCGCGCGTCGGGTCCTCCCCGAGCGCCTCGCACGCCTCGACGCGCTGACCCAGGGACGGCCCGAGCAGCAGCCCCTCGTCGCGGAGCTCCGCGCGGCCGCGTCGGCGAAGCTCGATGAGCTCCGGGGCGCGATCCAGCTCCGCCGGCACGCGAGCTTCGAGGCCGCGCGGCAGATGGTCATGACCGGTCGTGGACGGGACGAGATGGAGCGCATCCGCGACACGCTGACCGCGCTCGGGGAGAACGAGGACGCGGCGCTCATGCGCCGGACCCGGCAGGCCGCCGCGGCCTCGCGCGTGGCCCGATTCAGCTTCGGCCTGATCGCGTTCGTGGCGATCGGCGGTGTGGCGCTCGTCTACGAGCTGGCGCGTCGCCAGCTCCGGAGCGCTCAGGCCCTGAAGGACGAGCGCGGACGCGCCGACGAGAGCCAGGCGCGGCTCGCCGCGATCGTCGAGTCGTCGAGCGATGCGATCGTCGGCAAGACGCTCGACGGGATCGTCATCAGCTGGAACCGGGGCGCGGAGTGCCTGTTCGGGTACACGGCGGCGGAGATGATCGGGCAGTCGATCACGCGCATCATCCCATCCGACCGTTCCGACGAGCTCCCGGCCATCCTCGCCGCCGTCCGGCGAGGCGAGCGCGTGGATCACTACGAGACCGAGCGCGTCCGCAAGGACGGTCGGCGCATCACGATCGACGTCACGGTGTCCGCGACCAGCGATGCCGCCGGACGGATCATCGGCGCCTCCAAGATCGCGCGCGACGTCACCGGGCGGAAGGAGGCCGAGGAGCGGGTGCGGGGGCTCTCCGAGTTCAACCAGACGATCATCACGAACATGGGCGAGGGGCTCTACACGGTCGACGCGGACGGCCACCTCACCTCCATCAACCCGGCTGCCGAGCGCATGCTCGGCTGGACCGCCGCCGAGATCCGCGGGCGGCGCATGCACGACGTGATCCACTACCTCCGCCCCGATGGGTCGCCGTTCCCGGCCGAGGAGTGCCCCGGCCTCGCCGTGCTGAAGGACGGCACGTTGCTCAGGGAGCGGGACGACGTGTTCGTCCGGAGGGACGGCGCGCTCCTTCCCGTCGTCTACAGCTCGGGTCCGATCCGGGCGGATGGCGAGCTGACGGGCGTGGTGGTCGTCTTCCGGGACGTGACGCACAAGAGACAGGCGGACGCGGAGCGCGAGCAGCTGCTCGCGGACGCGGAGCGCGCGCGGACGAGAGCCGAGGCCGCGAACCAGGCCAAGGACGCGTTCCTGGCGACGATCTCGCACGAGCTCCGGACGCCGCTCTCGCCGATCCTCGCGTGGTCGCGCATGCTGCGACAGGGTCTCCTCGACGACGAGAAGACCGGCCGCGCGTTCGCGACCATCGAGCGGTGCGCGAAGGCCCAGGCGCAGCTCGTCGAGGACCTCCTCGACGTCTCGCGGATCGTCTCCGGGAAGCTGCGTCTCGACGTGCGTCCCGTGGACCTGGCTCCCCTCGTGAGCGCGGCCGTCGACGTGATGCGGCCGGCGGCGGAGGCCAAAGGGATCCGTCTCCACGCCGTCCTCGACCCGTGGACGGGCCGCGTCTCCGGGGATCCGGAGCGGCTCCAGCAGGTCGTGTGGAACCTGATCTCGAACGCGGTCAAGTTCACGCCGCGCGGAGGCCGCGTCCAGGTGGTCCTCGAGCGCGTCAACTCGCAGGTCGAGATCGCGGTCAGCGACACCGGGCAGGGCATCCCGCCGGAGTTCGTCCCCCACGTGTTCGAGCGCTTCCAGCAGGCGGATCTGACGATGAGCCGCGCCCACGGCGGTCTCGGGCTCGGGCTCGCCATCGTGCGCCACATCGTCGAGCTGCACGGCGGGACCGTGCACGCCGAGAGCCCGGGGACGGGGCAGGGCGCGGTCTTCACGGTGAAGCTGCCGCTCATCGTGCTCGCGCGGACGGCGGACGAGGTGGATCGACGACACCCCCGCGAGGGGGATGCCGGCCCGAACCTGCCGGCATCGCCGTCGCTCCAGGGCGTCCGGATCCTGGTGGTCGACGACGACCCGGACTCGAACGAGGTGGTGCGGACGATCCTCGCGACGCGGGGCGCCGAGGTCGAGGTCGCCGCGTCCGCGGCGCAGGCGGTACAGGCCGTCTCGGCGTTCCACCCCGACGTGCTCGTGAGCGACATCGGAATGCCCGGCCAGGACGGGTTCGCCCTCATCCGGCAGATCCGGGGGAGCATCGAGGAGCACTCGCGCCGGATCCCCGCGGTGGCGCTCACCGCCTACACGAGCGTCGACGATCGCGTGCGTCTGTTCTCGGCAGGGTTCCAGGCGCACGTGACGAAGCCGCTCGATCCGGCGGAGCTGATCGCCGTCGTCGCGAGCGCCGTCCGTGATCCGGGCGGCGCCTGATCCCCTTTCTGGCGAACGAGCGTACGAGCACCTTAGCGTGACACGGAAGGGTCGTGGTACGGTCCGGCGCGTGACTCCCGCTCCGCATCGGGGAACACGTCTCGGGGGCGGGGCACGCGTCGCTCTCGCGCTCGTGGCGGTGCTCGTCGGGAGCGATTTCGCATCGGCACGCGCCCGCTGCGCGCGTGCGACGGACGACGTCGACGCGTGCACCGGCCGGTGTGCGACGCTCGCGCCGGCGGCCGGCCGCGCCTGC